>JANOZQ010000340.1:0-4837 GCA_031429555.1 Sphingomonas sp.
CTTCGGGGTGCATTGGCTCGATTTTCCCGCGGGCGCGACGCGCGAGGAAATCGACGCTGCAATGGCGAAGGCCAAGACGATGGGCCATGTCGCGCTGGTCTATCTCGAAAGTCCCGCGAACCCGACAAATGCGCTCGTTGATGTCGAAGCCGTGTCGGCATCGCGCAACGCAGCGTTTGCGGCGGATGATTTGCCGCCGATTCTCATCGATAACACCTTCCTGGGGCCGCTGTGGGCAAAGCCGCTGCGGCAGGGCGCGGACCTCGTGCTTTATTCGTTGACCAAATATGCGGGCGGGCACAGCGATCTTGTCGCGGGCGGCGCTGTGGGTTCGAAAGCGATGATCAACCCTATCCGCATGATGCGCAACACGATCGGTACGATTACGGACCCGCATTCTGCGTGGATGCTGTTGCGAAGCCTCGAAACGCTCGAATTGCGGATGAGCCGTGCGGGCGAGAATGCTGCCAAGGTCTGTGCGTTTTTGCGCGAGCAGCCGCAGGTGGAAAGCGTCGGCTATCTCGGCTTCCTTGAGCCGGGCACGCGGCAACGTGACATTTATGACCGGCATTGCGAAGGTGCGGGATCGACATTTTCACTTTATTTGAAGGGCGGCGAGCGGGAGTCCTTTGCATTTCTCGATGCGCTAAAAATTGCAAAACTTGCGGTCAGCCTCGGCGGGACCGAGACGCTCGCCAGTGCCCCTGCCGCGATGACGCATCTGTCCGTCCCGCAGGAGCGCAAGGACGCTTTGGGGATCAGTGACAATCTGGTGCGCATATCTGTCGGCGTCGAAAATGCCGATGATCTGATCGCGGACTTCGCGCAGGCACTGGCGGCAATCGGATGAACGGAACGTTGTTTTCAGTTCATGCAACAAGGCGCAGAGTTGCAGCGTTATCAAATCTCAAGTTCACAACGGAGTTTATCATGCGTCATCTGATCTTTAGTCTCGCCGCGGTGGCACTCGTTGCTCCTGCGCTCACATATGCGCCGCCCGCCGAAGCCAAGCGCGTCTACAAGGAGTGGGTCGGCAAGGATGGCCGCCGCTATTGCCGCCGCACCGACGGCACAACCGGTTTGATCGTCGGCGGCGTGGGCGGCGCTTTGCTGGGCCGCACGATTGATACGAATGGCGACCGGACATTGGGCACATTGGGCGGCGCAGCGTTGGGTGCGCTCGCCGGTCGTGAAGTCGACCGCGCAGGGTCGAGAAGGCGCTGTTCGGCGCGCTGACCTGATTGCGCCATTGCTATTGGGATGACAAAGGCGGGGCATGATTGCTCCGCCTTTATTTTGCGTGGCCGCGCTGTATCAATTCGCTCGGTTTGATGACCCCGCTGCTGTGCAGGCGGGTATGCGGGGCGTTTGTGGCGCGGCGGGGACCAAAGGAACGGTGTTGATTGCGCGCGAGGGCATCAACGGGACAATTGCGGGCTCGGCGGACGCGGTCGAGCAAGTGATCGCGCACATCCGAATGCTGCCGGGATGCGCCGCAATCAACGTGAAATATTCCAGCGCAGATGCGATGCCGTTTTACCGGATGAAAGTCCGCCTGAAACGCGAGATCGTCACAATGGGCCAGCCCGACATCGATCCGCTGACGGGTGCAGGGCACTATGTCGAAGCGGCGGACTGGAACGCACTGATCGACGCACCGGACATGGTCGTGATCGATACCCGCAATGATTACGAGGTTGAGATCGGGTCATTTGCCGGGGCGGTGGACCCGAAGACAGCGAGTTTCAGTGAATTTCCCGATTGGGTGCGCGCAAATCGTGAGCGGCTTCTGGGCAAACGCGTAGCGATGTTTTGCACCGGCGGGATTCGGTGCGAGAAAGCGACGGCATTTCTGAAAGCCGAAGGGATGGATGAGGTGTATCATCTCAAAGGCGGTATCCTCAAATATCTCGAAGAGGTGCCGCCTGAGGATAGCCGATGGCAGGGTGAATGCTTTGTCTTCGATCAGCGCGTTGCCATCGGGCATGGATTGGCAGAGGGGACATATGATTTATGCCACGCATGCCGGATGCCTGTCAGTGCGGGCGACAAGACTTCGCCCGATTACGCCGACGGAATCAGCTGCCCGAAATGCCATGCCGCGCGCGATGATACGCAGCGCGCTGGCTACGCCGAGCGGCACCGGCAAGTAAAGTTCGCCGAAACGCGGGGGCGGGGGCATATCGGCGTCGTGCCACCCCCGCCCGCTACGCGCGGATAAAGCTAAGCCGTTTTTTCGGGTAGCATCGACGAGTGGAGATGGTCGATCATCCACTTGCCGCCTTCATATTTGTAGATGAAGGTGTAGCGGGCGAGCACGTCGGTCTTTGCGCCGGTGTCCGCATTGGTGAAGGTCACTGTCCATGTGCCGACGCGGGTGGCCATGTTACAGCCAAGGTCGATATTGCTGCTGGTGATCGTGCCGACCGGTGAGTTTTTCAGGAAGCTCACGAAGTAATCGCGGATTTCCGGCGCGGTCGTGCGCGGCTTGTTTGATACGGTGGCGAGCAAGACAGCGTCCTTGCCAAACAGGGCCGTCACGGTGTCGGGGTTCTTGGTCGCCCACGCATCGTTGAACTTGGCAAACTGTGCTTCGACCGCAGCGGTCGTGACCGGTGCGCAGCGCGGGGCCGCTGTGCGCGCTTCAGCCGCAGGGGCCAACGCAAAAGCCGATGCCGAAAGCACCGTTGCAGCGACAACATAACGTAACATTCTGATCTCCCATGGGTTTTAACTGACGAGAGTGCAAATGGGTTGCCCGGATTAGTCGACAAGCGCTCGTGTTCCACGGCTTGTCGCACCGATCTCTCGCCTTGCCGCAATTCTGCCGTATTTGGCGGTCGCTAGGCCGCTTCCGCCCGCCGTGCCAGTGCGCACTGGCTCCAAATCTCGCTGATTGCTTCGACCAGTCTGTCGATGTCGCCATCGGTGTGCACCGGTGACGGCGTGATGCGCAGGCGTTCGGTACCCTTTGGCACAGTCGGGTAATTGATCGGCTGCACATAGATGCCGTGGTTCGCCATCAGCCAGTCGCTGATCATTTTGCAGTGATGCGGATCGCCGACCATCACCGGGATGATATGGCTCGGGTTGTCGATATGCGGAATGCCAAGCGCATCGAGCCGCGCGCGAACAATGGCGACGCGGTTCTGGTGGCGGACGCGCTCGATCTGTGATTCTTTCAGATGGCGGATCGAGGCGGCGGCGCCAGCAGCAATCGCAGGCGGCAGTGCGGTCGAGAAAATGAACCCGCTGGCAAAGCTGCGCACGAAATCGCACATGGCTTTTGTGCCCGCGATATAGCCGCCCATGACGCCAAATGCTTTGCCCAGAGTCCCTTCGATGACGGTGATCCGGTCCATCAGCCCTTCGCGTTCGGCAATGCCGCCGCCGCGCGGGCCATAGAGGCCGACGGCATGGACTTCGTCGATGTAGCTCATCGCGCCATGTTTTTCGCAGACGTCTAGGATTTCGGCGATGGGCGCGATGTCGCCGTCCATCGAATAGACGCTTTCAAAAGCGACGAGTTTGGGACGGCCGGGTTCGATGGTCGCGAGGAGGCGGTCGAGGTCCGCGGGATCGTTATGCTTGAACTTCAGGCATTGCGCGCGGCTGTGGCGGATGCCTTCGATCATTGAGGCGTGGTTGAGCGCATCGGACAGGACAACGCAATTGGGGAGCCGCGCGGCGAGCGTGCCCAGCGCGGCCCAGTTCGAGACGTAGCCACTGGTGAAGATCAGCGCGGCTTCCTTGTTGTGGAGATCAGCGAGTTCGGCTTCGAGCAGGACATGCTCGTGGCTTGTCCCCGAGATATTCCGCGTGCCCCCTGCCCCCGCGCCACAGCGATCAAGCGTATCGTGCATCGCGTCGAGAACCTTCGGATGCTGGCCCATGCCGAGATAATCGTTCGAGCACCAAACGGTGACGTCCTGCGTGCTGCCGTCGTCGGCGTAGCGTTTGGCACTGGGGAAAGCGCCGCGCTTGCGTTCGAGTTCGGCAAACACCCGGTAGTTTCCGGCTTCACGCAAAGCATCCAGTTGCTCGGTGAACAGTGCCTCGTAATCCATAAACCCCTCCGTCTTATATCCGTTTGGCATTGGGGATCGCCCAACGCCAGAGTGCCGTGTCGCCGATTGGCAAAACCAAGAATAGATGTTCGATGACGCCCAACGCAGCGATGGCCGCCAGCAGGGTGTAGCCGATGGCGGTTTCGCCTGGTGTGGCGAGGGCTGTGCTGGCCAGCCAATAGGTCAGCACCGTTCCAGCCAAGAGCGAGAAGGGCATCAACGCATTGAAGCGGCGGGTGCGGAAGTAGCTTTTGAGATAGGCGAGCTGCGGCGGCAGGATGTCGCTGCTGAAATTGGGCACGCCCAAGAAGATGTTGAACTTGGTCGACAGCCGCATCGCGAACAGGATGGCAAAGGAGGCAACGCCAGTCTGGTTGGGCAGGCCACGGCTGACGATGACGAGCAGGATCAGCGTGACGAAAATCGCGAGTTCGTGGTGGATCACGGTGGCGGCCGACAAGCGGAAACGCGCCCAGCCGCGGGCGCTTTCGGGAAGCGGATCGCGGCGTGGGCCTGTGACGGCGCCCGTGAGGAAACTCAATTCATGCCAGCCCCAGATGACAAGCGCGGCGGTGAATGAGGCGTAGGCGGCAAACGCATCGGTGCTCGGTGCGAGGAGGCCGATGACGGCGACGGCGGCGCAAGCTGCGGCGCCTGCATAGGTCAGCACTTTCTGCGCCCGCATCCGGTGATCGAGTGCCACGACCAGCGCCGTGGACATGAACCACAGCATCACCACATAGAGCAGAGGCAAGGCGTGGGCGCTCATG
>JANOZQ010000341.1:0-3350 GCA_031429555.1 Sphingomonas sp.
TAACGACGCCGATTACGCGATTCTAAAATCAACGATACTGGCCGCCCTCGCTCAGTAGCCCGCGCCAAACTCCGCCACGCCCAGATATTTCTCGGCATCCAGTGCCGCCATGCAGCCCATCCCCGCTGCCGTTACGGCTTGGCGATAAATCTTGTCCGTAACATCGCCCGCAGCAAAAACGCCGGGGATCGACGTCCGCGATGATCCGGTTTCGACCAATAAATACCCGCCGTCATCCATCGGCAAATGGCCCTTGAAAATCTCCGTCGCAGGTGAATGACCGATGGCCACAAACCCACCATCCGCCGCGACATGCGATTTGTCGCCGGTCACGGTATCGATCAGGTCGACACCAACCATCCCTTCCGGATCGCCCGCCCCGACAAACGCCTCGACGCGCTTGTTGAACAACACTGAAATCTTGGGATTGGCAAACAGCCGGTCCTGTAAAATCTTTTCGGCGCGCAGGTGATCGCGCCGGTGGATCAGTGTCACATCGGGGCTGTGGTTGGTCATATACAGCGCTTCCTCGACCGCGGTATTCCCGCCACCGATCACGACAACCTTTTTGCCTCGATAGAAGAACCCGTCGCAAGTCGCACAGGCGCTGACCCCCTTGCCCTGCAACCGCGTTTCGCTGTCCAGCCCCAGCCAGCGCGCCTGCGCACCTGTCGCGATCACTAAAGTTTCGCATTTGTAGATTGTGCCGCCGTCGCCCGTCAGCGTGAATGGGCGCGCCGACAGATCGACGCTGACAACCGTGTCCCACATCATCGTTGTGCCGACATGCTCGGCCTGCTTGGTCATCTGCTCCATGAGCCACGGCCCCTGGATGACATCGGCAAAGCCCGGATAATTCTCGACATCGGTGGTGATGGTCAGCTGCCCGCCCGGCTGAATGCCCTGCACGACAATCGGGTTCAGACCCGCGCGCGCTGCATAGATTGCCGCCGATAGCCCCGCCGGACCCGACCCGAGGATGAGCATTTTCGTGTGTATCGTGTCGGCCATGCCCATCTTTCGGTGAAGACGCGACAGTCGTTACCGATAGCGCGACTATGGATCGCGCCGTGGTAGCGGAGGAGGGACTCGAACCCCCGACCCCAGGATTATGATTCCCGTGCTCTAACCAGCTGAGCTACTCCGCCTTGACGGCGAAGCGCGCCTATAGGTGCGGGGGTTGCGGGGGTCAACGGCCATCGTCATAGGCTGGCCGCCATGCATGACATTAAAGCCATCCGCGAAAATCCCCAAGCCTTTGACGCAGGCATTGCGCGACGCGGGATTGCAGCGACAGCGGGGGGTCTGTTGACCATCGACGCGCAAAAACGCCTGTCGATCCAGCAGACCGAAGTCGGCCAGGCACGCCGCAAAACCCTGTCGCAGGAATTCGGGACATTAAAGGCAAAGGGGCAACCGATCCCGCCCGAACTCGTCGCCGAACTTGAAACGCTGAAAGGCGACATTCCGCTCGGTGAAGAAGCGGTTGCGAGGATGGATGCGGATTTGATCAGCCGCTTGGCCGCGCTGCCGAATATTCCGGCAGACGACGTGCCCGATGGTCCCGATGAAGAAAGCAACATCATCCTGCACGAACGGGGCACGAAGCCGCCGTTCGCGTTTACGCCAAAGGAACATCCCGATTTCGGCCCTGCCCTCGGCCTCGATTTCGAATCGGCGCAGGCTGTGTCCGGCGCGCGCTTCGCCTATCTACGCGGCGGGATTGCGCGTCTTTCGCGGGCGCTCGGCGCATTCATGCTCGACATCCACACCACCGAGTTCGGTTATGAGGAAGTCGCACCGCCGCTGCTCGTCCGTGATGATGCGCTGATCGGCACCGGGCAGCTGCCGAAATTTGCCGAGGATTTGTTCAAAATGACCGACGGTCGCTGGTTGATCCCGACTGCCGAAGTCTCGCTCACCAATCTCGTTCGTGAAAAAATCCTGAGCGAAGGTGAATTGCCGTTGCGCTTTACTGCGCTCACCCCCTGTTTCCGTTCGGAAGCAGGGGCAGCGGGCAAGGACACACGCGGGCTGATCCGTCAGCACCAGTTCGATAAAGTCGAACTTGTCTCCATCGCAACACCCGACACATCCGACGCCGAACACGAACGGATGACGCAAGCAGCGGAAACCATTCTCGACCGTCTTGCGCTCCCCTATCGCCGTATGCTGCTCTGCGCGGGCGACATGGGGTTCACCGCGAAAAAGACCTATGACCTCGAAGTCTGGCTCCCCGGCCAAGCCGCCTACCGCGAAATCTCGTCCTGTTCGAACTGCGGCGATTTTCAGGCGCGACGGATGAATGCGCGGTTCCGAAAGACTGGCGAAAAAGGCACGACCTTCGTCCATACCCTCAACGGCTCGGGTGTGGCTGTCGGTCGCGCGCACGTTGCGGTTCTCGAAAATTATCAACAGGAAAACGGCAGTGTCACTGTGCCCGATGCACTGCTCCCCTACATGGGCGGGCTGACCAAGCTGGAGCCATGATGCGCATTCTTCTGACGAACGACGACGGCATTTATGCGCCCGGCATGGCCGTGCTCGAAACGATCGCGCGCACGCTGTCCGACGACATCTGGATCGTCGCGCCGCATGAAGAGCAATCGGGCGCGGGCCATTCGCTGACCCTGTCGCGACCTGTCCGCTTGCGCAAGCACGAGGACCGGCGGTTCTCGGTCAGTGGCACACCGACTGACGCCGTCATGATGGCGCTGGGCGTTGTTGAAGGCGGCCTCAAGCCCGACCTCATCCTCTCGGGTGTCAATCGCGGTGCCAATCTGGCCGAGGACGTCACTTATTCAGGCACGGTGTCCGCAGCAATGGAAGGCACTCTCGCCGGATTTCGCTCGATTGCGCTGAGCCAGGTTTATGCCCGCGAGGGGATGGGCGACACCGTCCCGTTCGCGGCCGCCGAAAGCTGGGGCGAAAAAGTCCTCCGCCCGCTTCTCGACGTGACCATGCCACCGCGCACGTTGATCAACATCAATTTTCCAGCGCTGGAACCCGATGCCGTCAAAGGCGTGAAAGTCGTCGAACAGGGTTTTCACGATTATGGCCGCGCCAAAATCGTGAAGGGCACCGATCCGCGCGGTTATCCCTATTACTGGTTCGGTCTCGGTCACGTCGCGCATGTGCCGGGACATGATACCGATCTGGAGGCCATTGATCAGGGCTTCATCACGGTGACCCCGCTGCACCTCGACCTGACGCACTACGATTCGATGAAAACGCTCGGAGCCGCGTTTGCCGATGCGTGAGCGCCTCGCGCTTCCGCTCATGCTAACGCTCGCCGCGTGCGTGCCGACCAGTGCCTCGCGCGTGTCGGACAACAACGCCACCAAACGCCC
>JANOZQ010000342.1:0-5630 GCA_031429555.1 Sphingomonas sp.
CGCTGTGGAAGAAGATCGCGGGCCTGCCCGACAGCCGCATCATCCGCATCGCAACGTCGGACAATTTCTGGTCGATGGGCGATACCGGGCCGTGCGGGCCGTGTTCGGAAATTTTCTACGATCATGGCGATCATATTCCCGGGGGGCCGCCGGGCAGCCCCGACGAAGATGGCGACCGTTTCGTCGAAATCTGGAACCTGGTCTTCATGCAATATGACCAGCGCGGGCCGGACGACCGGATTTCGCTGCCCAAACCCAGCATCGACACGGGCATGGGGCTCGAGCGGATCGCCGCCGTCATGCAGGGCGTCCACGACAATTATGATACCGACACGTTCAAGGCATTGATCCTTGCATCGGGTGAACTGACCAAGACGGCGACGACCGGCGAGAACCAGGCGAGCCACCGCGTGATTGCTGATCATCTGCGAACGTCGGGATTCCTGATTGCCGATGGCGTGCTGCCGTCGAACGAAGGACGCGGCTATGTTCTACGCCGGATCATGCGGCGGGCGATGCGCCATGCGCACATATTGGGCGCGAAAGATCCGTTGATGCACCGGCTCGTGCCGTCGCTGGTCGCAGAAATGGGCGGCGCGTTTCCAGAATTGATGCGCGCGCAGGCAGCGGTCGAGGCAATGCTCCTTCAAGAGGAGACGCAGTTCCGGCGGACGTTGCAGAACGGCTTGAAGCTGCTCGATGAAGTCACCGCAAGCATGACCGCTGGGGCGACTTTGCCCGGTGATGTCGCGTTCAAGCTTTATGACACTTACGGTTTTCCTTATGACCTGACCGAAGATGCATTGCGTGCACAAGGCTTGGGCATCGACCGCGCCGGCTTCGACGAAGGCATGGCGCGGCAAAAGGCGATGGCGCGCGCGGCGTGGAAAGGGTCGGGAGCCAAGGCGTCGGACGATGTCTGGTTCGACATTGCCGAACGCGTCGGCTCGACCGAATTTACCGGCTACACATCCACTGAGGGCGTTGGCGAAGTGCTGGCAATCCTCGTTGATGGCGTTGAGGTGCAGTCCGTTGACGCGCCCGCCAGCGTGGTGGTGATCACAAACCAAACGCCATTTTATGGCGAAAGTGGCGGGCAGATGGGCGATGCCGGTTTGATCACCGGCGATGGCGGGATGCGCGCAATGGTTGACGATACGTCGAAGCCGCTCGGCCGCCTGCATGCTCATCAGGCGAAGGTTGAAGCTGGCAGGATCACTGTCGGCGACAGCGTGAACCTCGTGATTGATGTCGAACGCCGCAACCAGATTCGCGCCAACCATAGTTCAACGCACCTGCTCCACGCGGCACTGCGCAACCGTCTTGGCACTCATGTGACGCAAAAGGGAAGCCTTGTTGCGCCAGATCGGCTGCGTTTCGACTTTTCACATGGGAGCGCGCTGTCAGCAGAAGACATTGCCGCCATTGAAACCGAAGTGAATGCCGAAATCCGCGCGAACGAGCAGGTGACAACGCGCCTGATGACGCCCGATGATGCTGTCGCTGCGGGGGCGCTTGCCTTGTTCGGCGAAAAATATGGCGATGAAGTCCGCGTGCTCAGCATGGGGCCGAGAGCGGACGCGAATGCGGGGCATTATTCAGTCGAGCTGTGCGGTGGCACGCACGTCAATGCGCTGGGCGATATTGCGTTGTTCAAGATCATTTCCGAAGGCGCGGTTGCGAGTGGCATCCGGCGCGTCGAGGCAATGACGGGTGAAGCAGCGCGGCTGTGGCTGACCGAGCGCGAGGATAAGCTGAAAAGTATTGGGGCTTCGTTGAAAGCCAACCCTGACGAGGCCCCAGCGCGGGTTGCGGCGTTGGCGGACACGGTGCGGCGGCTCGAGAAGGAATTGGCGGACGCAAAGAAAGCGGCTGCGCTCGGTGGCGGGGCTGCGGTGGAACCCGAAGATGTCGGCGGCGTTCAATTCCTTGGCCAGAGCTTTGATGGTCTTGATCCCAAAGACCTGCGCGGCCTTGCCAATGATGCCAAGGCGCGGATCGGGTCGGGCGTGGTTGCGCTGCTGACAGTCAATGATGGCCGTGCGTCAATATTGGTGGGCGTGACAGAAGACCTCGCACCGCGCTTCTCGGCGGTTGACCTAGTTCGCGTCGGTGTCGAAGCGCTCGGCGGACAGGGCGGCGGTGGCAAGCCCGACATGGCGCAGGGCGGGGGACCGGATGGCAGCAAAGTCGTAGAGGCGCTAGCTGCTGTGAAAGCAGTCTTGTCAGCTTGATTTCAACTTGGGCGCGGTATCAAGCATCCCGGCACTCTTGATTTCGGCCCGCAATTCGTCACGCTTTTCGTGGATCGACGCGATCACGGGGCCCATCGCGACGCCAAGGTCAACGAGCACGGCTTCGGACAATTGCAGCGACGATTCGAGCGTTTCGGGAACTGCGTCGCTTACCCCTGCGCGATAAAGCGCCGCTGCGTGGTCCGTGTCGCGCGCCCGGGCGATGATCGTCAGGTCAGGAAACCGCGTTCGTAACTTTCGGGTGAGCCGCAAGATCTGCACCGGATCGTCCATCGTAAAGACAACCGCCGAAGCCGTTTCCACACCAAGATGTTCGAGCGTGTCCATTCGCCCGGCGTCACCGAACCGCACCGGTCGGCCCGCACGCCTGGCCGTCGTAACGCCATCGACATTGGCCTCGACGGCAATCCACGGCCGGTGGTGCACATCGAGCATATCGGCAACCATGACGCCAACACGTCCAAAGCCAACAATAATCGTACGCGGGATCGCAGCGTCAGGTTCGTCGGCAGGCTGCACCTCACGCATTTCAATCCGGCGCGCGACATCGTGGCCAATCCGGGCGAGTAGAGGCGTGATCGTGAGGCCGATTGCCGTCACGACTTGCCAGAATGCCGCATCAAGCGCGCCGATAAGACCAGCCGATGCTCCGGCGGCAAGGACGATCAGCGTCGTTTCGGAAGGGCTGGCCATCAGCACGCCGGTTTCTGCCGCCACGCCGGTGCGCACACCGCCGATGCGCAACAATGCAGTGGTTACGACCGCTTTTATAACCACCACACCGATCACAGCCGCTATCAGAGCCTGCCAATTCGCGGCAATCATCGCGAGGTTGAGGCTCATGCCCACGCTGATGAGGAACACGCCGAGCGCCAGCCCTTTAAGCGGCGCAACGACAGCTTCGACTTCGTCGGCATAATCGGTTTCGGCGATGAGCAACCCCGCCACCAGTGCGCCGACGATGGGTGACAAGCCAACCGCAGTTGTCGCGACGCTCGCCAGAATAACGACAAGCAAACTGGCAGCAAGGAAGAGTTCGGGGCTTTTGGTCCGCGCGGCTTGCGAAAAAAGCAAGGGAAGGGCGAACCATCCAACAACAAGCATGGCCGCCACAGTTGCAATGCCGAGCGCTGCGATGCTGACAAACGATGCGACATCGCCGCCGCCGCCAACCGCACCGAGAACGAAAATGATCGGGACGAGAGCGAGATCCTCGAACAGCAGCATGGCAAAGGCGAGACGGCCGACCGCGCTGGTCGTTCCGGCAATCGGCAGGACAAGAGCGGTCGAAGACAAGGCAAGCGCGACGCCGAGTCCAAAGGCCGATTCAGCGGATCGCCCGAACAGGAAAAGTGCGCCGGCAATCAGAAGACCGGAAACGAACAACTCTGCCGCGCCAAAGCCGACAACGCGCTTGCGCATGCCCCATAGCCGGCGGAATGAAAGCTCCAGTCCGATGGAAAAGAGCAAGAGGATGATACCAAGTTCGGCGAACGGCCCGATCGCATCGGGATCCGTGATCGATACATAATAAAGCCACGGAAACTGCGGCACGAGCGCGCCGAGCCCGTGCGGTCCCACAAGGATGCCGACAAGGATAAACCCGATGACAGGCGTAATCCGCGCACGGGCGAAGGCGGGGATAACGAGGCCCGCTGCGCCAAGAATGACCAGTGCGTCGGAAAAGCCAGTCGAATCGAGATTTAACGCCATCGCGTCAGTCAGACGCGATAATGCGCATTATTGCCAGTCGTTCATCGCCGTTTCCAAGTTAAGCCGCACCGCCTCAAAGAACTGCTCAGTGGTCATCCATGCCTGATCGGGGCCGATGAGGATCGCGAGGTCCTTGGTCATGCCGCCTTGTTCGACGGTGTAGACGCAAGCCCGCTCGAGGGTTTCGGCGAAGCGGATGACGTCTGGGGTTTCGTCGAACTTGCCGCGGTATTTCAGGCCGCCGGTCCAGGCGAAAATCGATGCAATGGGATTGGTCGAGGTTGCCTTGCCGGCCTGATACTGGCGGTAATGGCGCGTAACTGTGCCGTGCGCGGCTTCGGCTTCGACCGTCTTGCCGTCGGGGGTCAGCAACACCGAGGTCATCAGGCCCAATGAGCCGAAGCCCTGTGCGACTTGGTCAGACTGCACATCGCCGTCATAATTCTTGCATGCCCAGACGAACTTGCCTGACCATTTGAGCGCCGAGGCGACCATGTCGTCGATAAGGCGATGCTCGTAGCTGATCTTCGCTTCGGCAAATTTGTCCTTGAATTCGGCCTCAAAGATTTCCTGGAATAGGTCTTTGAACTGGCCATCATAGGCTTTCAGGATTGTGTTCTTGGTCGAGAGGTAAAGCGGCCAGCCGCGGCCAAGCGCGTAATTCATGCTCGCGCGGGCGAAATCGCGGATTGATTCGTCGAGGTTGTACATGCCCATGGCGATGCCCGACGACGGGAACTGGAACACTTCTTCGTCGATGACCTTGCCGTCGTCGCCTTCGAAAATCATCCGCAACTTGCCGGGGCCGGGGACGCGGAAGTCGGTCGCGCGATACTGGTCACCAAACGCATGACGCCCGACAACAATCGGATCGGTCCATCCCGGAATGAGGCGCGGGACGTTCTTGATGACGATCGGTTCACGGAAAACAACGCCGCCGAGGATATTACGGATTGTGCCGTTGGGCGATTTCCACATGCGTTTGAGCTTGAATTCCTCGACGCGGTCCTCGTCAGGCGTGATCGTCGCACATTTTACGCCGACGCCATATTTGGCGATGGCATTAGCCGAATCGACCGTGATCTTGTCATTGGTCTGATCGCGGACTTCGACGGCAAGGTCATAATAATGGAGGTCAATGTCGAGGTAGGGCAGGATCAGCCGATCGCGGATCCACTGCCAGATGATCCGGGTCATCTCGTCGCCGTCAATTTCAACGACGGGATTCTTTACCTTGATCTTGGCCATGTTTGTGCGCTCCCGGGGAGTAGATTTGAGGCGTCGTTAGAGGCGCGGGGCGCGGCAATCAACCGTTCACGCGGCCGATCCCTGCATTGTAACGGCGCGCCGACGCCCTTACACTCTGGCTATGGCATCAAATTCAAATATCCCGACCGCCCCCGGTGGCGTTAAATGGCGCGTTCCGGCGGTGCATCCCGAAGGTCGCAAGTTCGTCGCGATTGCCGGCGCGATTACAGTTGTAGCGTGGCTGTGGGCAACGTGGCTGACATGGCCGCTGATCGGCCTGACCTTGTGGGTCGCACTCTTCTTTCGCGATCCGCACCGTGCCGTGCCGCAGGATGACCGCGCGATTGTAGCCCCTGCCGATGGTTTGATCACATTGATCGAAAGCGTCCCGCCGCCGCGCGAGATGGCCGGGCC
>JANOZQ010000343.1:0-7273 GCA_031429555.1 Sphingomonas sp.
AGATGATCGTCCTCGAAAACAATGGTCAGGGCAATATCCTGCGCAATATTGTGGGCAGGGCGTGCTTCGGGAATGTCGATGTCGAACGCACTGCCACCCGCCGTTTTCATCGCGGGATCGCGCGCCAAACCGGCAGGGCCACGCACATGCCCGCTCGAAATCAGTGCTTTTAAGCGCTCGCGCGACATGGTTGGCACGGCTGCCGCCAGTGCACGATCGAGTCGCCAGCCATTTTGCGCGTCGTCGAGCAATACCGAAACCGTGGAATAATTCCCGTCCATCGCTAAACCATGTGGCGATGACTCTATGCATATCAAGCGAATTGCATCGCCGCCTGCTGTGTGAAGCGGCGGCAACGCCCGATGTTGAAGTGTGCGGATTGCTCATCGGCACAGACTCTGTCGAACGCATTATACCAGCCATGAACGTTGCCGATGGTCCTGCGACTGCTTTTGAGATCGATCCGGCAACCCTGTTTCAGGCGATTCGCACCGAACGAAATGGGGGAGAGCGTCTATTGGGTTATTACCATTCGCATCCCACGGGACCACCCGCGCCGTCAGCATTTGATAGCGCACAAGCGAAGAATGACCGTCGCATCTGGGTCATTGTGGGTCGTCAGCGGATGACCGCGTGGCAAATGACCAATGCCAATGAATTCAGTGAGATAAAATTACAGATCAGTGACTGACTCGCCGGCGTGCCAACTGTGTTGGAAATATCACGCCGCTGTTGTATGAATGCAACGATGCAGCCCCGGATGGCACAGTGGCGACGGCGGTTGACCGTCCTGATCGGTCGCCGCCGCTGGATACCCTATGTCGAAATCGGCACGCTCGCACTGCTCGTGCTGATCATGACGACGAGCTATCTGATCCTGACGCAAGGCGCGCCGGGGCAAAAACTTCTGACACCCCCCGTCGTTGCTCTGATGCTGGTCGCCAATCTTGTCCCTGCAATCGCGATTCTGGTTCTGATCGGAAGACGGGTTGCCAAGCGTCGCGCGGCGGCATCGCCGGTTGGCGGGGGCGGGCGGCTTCATGTTCGGCTTGTGGGGATATTTTCGCTCGTGGCCAGCGTGCCGATGTTGCTGGTCGTCGTGTTTTCATCGCTGCTGTTTCAATATGGCGTGCAATTCTGGTTTTCGGATCAGGCACGCGGGATGCTGCAAAACGCCAATAGCCTTGCGCAGGGCTATTACGAAGAAAAACGGCAAAATGTTGCGAATGAAACGACCACGATGGCAGGCGACCTGCGTAATTATTTGGATGAAACCCGATCGTCCACGCAGTCAACGGCATTTGCAGAAGGGTATGCGCTTCAGGTTCTCGGACGCAATCTCAGCGAGTCGGCAATTGTCGAAATTACAAATTCGGGTCCGAAAACCATTGCCATGGTCAATCCCGACGCGCGGCCTGTTGAAAAGCGGGTATCGGCAACAATCCTGTCAGAACTTGCCGCTGGTAAGCCCGTCGTTGTTTCCGACAGTTCGGACCGTATCGAAGCCGTCACGCGACTGTATCCGGGAAAGAACCTCTATCTTTACGCATCCCGGATTTCAGACCGGCAAGCGCTGATGCAAACCGAACGCGCCAAAAATGTGCTCGCCGATTATGACAGTCTGCTTGACCGCTCGCGTCGGCTTCAGTTGCAGTTTAACGCAGCACTTTTCCTGATCTCGCTGCTGATCGTCGGCGTCGCAGTCTGGATCGCGTTGAATGTGGCTGACCGGCTCGTGCGCCCGGTTGGCGAGCTTGTTGGCGCGTCTCGGCGGGTGGCAGCAGGTGATCTTTCCGCCCGCGTCGCTTCGCCAATTGGCAAAGATGAAGTGGGCACACTGGCGACTGCGTTCAACACGATGACGCGCCGTCTCGAGGAACAAACGGGCGCGCTCGAGAGCCGCCGGGCGCTTATCGAAGCGGTTTTGACGGGCGTATCGGCAGGTGTCATCTCGGTTGATCCGGAACGCTCGGTGCGGCTAATGAATGCATCGGCGCAGACATTGCTTGCTACCGAAGGCGAAACGCCAATCGGGGCACCACTGGCCAGTCTTGCCCCCGAACTTGATGCGGCGCTGGACCGGCGCGAACGCGAGACAATTATTCAACTGAACTCGGGTGCCGAGCCGCGAACGCTGGCGGTTAAAATTGTCAGCGATGCACGCGGTCATGTGCTGACCTTTGACGATATTACACAACAGCTGCTCGACCAGCGTCGGGCGGCATGGTCCGACGTTGCGCGGCGAATCGCCCATGAAATCAAGAACCCGCTGACACCGATCCAGCTCGCCGCCGAACGGTTGAAGCGCCGCTATGCCCGTGAGATCACGTCCGATCCCGCGACATTTGAACGCCTTACCGATACGATTGTTCGGCAGGTTGGTGACCTCCGTCGCATGGTCGATGAGTTTTCGTCGTTTGCGCGGATGCCCAAGCCGGTGTTTCGGGAGGAATATCTGGTGGACATCGCGCGGCAGGCGCTGTTCCTGCATGAAGTCGCGCATCCCAATATCAAGTTCACGCTCGACACACCGGAATCGCCACCGCTTATGATCTGCGACCGCCGACAGCTGGGGCAGGCGCTGACCAACATTGTCAAAAATGCTGTTGAAGCGATCGCGCAGCTGCCGGATGGCGGCAAGGTTGAAGGCAGCATTGCAATCACGATCAGCGTATCGCCCGACGGACCGATCTCCATCGAGATTGCAGACAATGGTGTCGGGCTTCCTGTAGAGCGGGACCGATTGGTCGAACCCTATATGACCACGCGAGCTCGCGGGACGGGCCTGGGTCTCGCTATCGTCAAGAAAATTGTAGAGGAACATCTTGGAACAATGGCATTTTCGGACCGCAACCAAGGTGGCACGATTGTCAGCTTGTGGTTTGATCCCGCGCTGCTTGCACCACTTGCCGGGGGGCAGGAAGAGCCGGTCGATGATCCGGTCCCCGCTGACTTGGCACGGATAGGAAACAACTGATGGCGCTCGATATTTTGGTCGTCGATGATGAACGCGACATCCGCGATCTGGTTGCGGGTGTGCTTGAAGACGAAGGATATACGGCGCGAACGGCGGCAAATAGCGATGCCGCGTTGGCCGCGATTGCCGAGCGGCGTCCGAGCCTCGTCCTGCTTGACGTCTGGTTGCAGGGCTCGCGGCTTGACGGCCTTGATCTGCTGGACGTGCTCAAGGCGAACGATCCGTCGCTGCCGGTTCTCGTGATCTCGGGACATGGCAATATCGATACCGCCGTTGCAGCGATCCGTCGTGGTGCAGTCGATTTCATCGAAAAGCCGTTTGAGGCGGAACGTCTAGTTTTGCTGGTCGAACGGGCAACCGAAACACAACGGCTCCGGCGCGAGAACGAAGTGCTAAAAGCACGCAGCGGCGGTGATGACGAGCTAAACGGTGTTTCGGGGACGATCAACGCTGTCCGTGCGACATTGAAGCGGGTGGCAGGGACGGGCAGCCGTGTGCTGATTACGGGCCCCGCAGGCGTCGGCAAGGAAGTCGCAGCGCGTTTGCTGCATAACTGGTCAAATCGGGCACCAGCGCCGTTCGTTGTTGTCAGCGCCGCGCGGATGGAGCCGGAACGCGTTGAAGAAGAGCTGTTTGGCGTGGAAGAGGGGAGTGACGTTGTCCGCCCGGGCCTCCTCGAACAAGCGCATGGCGGCACGCTTTTCCTTGATGAAATTGCCGACATGCCGATCACAGCGCAGGCAAAAATCCTGCGCGTCCTGACCGAACAGAGCTTCGTTCGCGTCGGCGGATCGCGCACAGTGCGTGTCGATGTTCGTGTTGTTTCTGCCACGTCGCGCATTTTGGCTGAAGAGATTGCAGCGGGCAGATTCCGCGAAGATTTATACTATCGCCTGAATGTCGTGCCCGTGCACCTGCCGCCGCTTGCGGACCGGCGCGAGGATATTCCGCCGCTCGTGGAGCATTTCCTTGCGCGCTATGCTGCCGAGCGACGCGTGAACACGCCCGAAATTGCGTCCGATGCGATGGCGGCGCTGCAAGCCTATGACTGGCCGGGCAATGTCCGACAGTTGCGCAACATTGTCGAACGGACGATGATCCTTGCTCCGGGGGACCGGCTTGCGCGGATTGATGTTGACCTCTTGCCTCCCGAAGTGCTCGGCGATCCTGTCGTCGGTCACGGTCAGGGCACCAGTGCCGTGATGGGCGCGCCACTCCGTGAAGCACGGGAAACATTCGAGCGCGAATATCTGCGCGTCCAGATCCGTCGTTTTTCAGGAAACATATCGCGCACCGCGAGTTTTATCGGAATGGAGCGATCCGCGCTTCACAGAAAATTGAAAATACTCGGGATCACAGAGGTCAAGGAAGGCGACGACTAAGCCTTTCGCCGATGCTGGTTTCGCGGTATGACATGCCATTGCCGCACAAGCGGTTAAGCTCGCGGATCTACGTGTCCGCCAAAACCAAAAGGCAAAGCCATGGCCGACAAGCCCAATAACCTACAGGATTTGTTCCTGAATTCACTGCGCAAGGCAAAAACGCCGGTGACGATGTTTCTTGTAAAAGGCGTCAAGCTACAGGGAATCATTACTTGGTTCGACAATTTTTCAGTGCTGCTGCGTCGTGATGGACAGTCACAGCTGATTTATAAACATGCGATCTCGACCGTTATGCCGGCCAACCCACTCGACCTTGCGCCGGTCGCAGCAGCCTTCGCAGAAGACACAAGCAAACCCAAGCAATTGCAGGATATTTTCCTGACGGCCGTGCGTCGGCAAAATAACCCCGTGACGATGTTTCTTGTCAACGGAGTCATGCTCCAGGGTGAAATCGCTGCCTATGACCTGTTTTGCATGTTGCTTCAGCGTGATGGCATGGTGCAGCTCGTATACAAACATGCGGTCTCAACAGTTCAGCCCGCGCATCCGCTCAACCTTGCCGAAGAAGGCACGGATGATGAGGACTGATACAGCGCTTTGAGTGGTTTCGAACTTCAGCGTGAAGAAGGCTTGAGCCGTGGGGCGAGGGCGGTTGTCGTGTATCCCGACCAGCGTAAAGGCGGCGCGCGCAATGTCGAGGCGCGTCTTGCCGAAGCGGCGGGACTGGCCGAGGCCATTGGCATTGACGTTGTGGACAGCGCCGCACCACATGTTCGCGCGCCTAAGGCTTCGACCTTGTTCGGCAGCGGCCAGATTGAGTCCATTACGTCCCGGTTACGCGCACATGATGCCGAGTTGCTGATTGTCGATGGCGCACTGACGCCGATCCAGCAGCGCAATCTGGAAACCGAAACCAAGTCAAAAGTCATCGACCGCACCGGGCTCATCCTTGAAATATTCGGTGAACGTGCGGCAAGTGCCGAAGGACGGCTTCAGGTCGAACTCGCTCATCTCGATTATCAGGCAGGGCGGCTTGTGCGCAGCTGGACCCATCTCGAGCGCCAGCGCGGCGGCTTCGGCTTCCTCGGGGGTCCCGGTGAAACCCAGATCGAAGCGGACAGGCGCTTGATCCGCGATCGCATGGCCAAACTGCGCCGTGATCTCGATCAGGTCGTCCGCACACGCGGTCTTCACCGCGAGCGCCGCAAGCGTGCGCCGTGGCCCGTTGTCGCGCTCGTAGGCTATACCAATGCTGGAAAGTCAACGTTATTCAATCGGTTGACGGGTAGTGACGTCATGGCGGAAGACTTGTTATTTGCCACGCTTGACCCAACAATGCGCGAAATTGCGCTGCCCGGACTATCAAAGATAATTCTGTCTGACACGGTCGGCTTCATTTCCGATCTGCCAACCCAACTGGTTGCGGCGTTCCGCGCTACGCTTGAGGAAGTTATTTCGGCGGACCTTATTGTCCATGTCCGCGACATATCGCACAACGATACCGATGCGCAGGCCGCCGACGTTGATGATGTGCTGACTGATTTGGGCGTCATCGGATCGGCAGGTGCAACACCAATCGTAGAACTCTGGAATAAGATCGATCTGCTGGACGACGATCACCGCGAAATGGTGCTCGCCGAATGCGCCCGACGTGATGATGTCGTGCCGATCTCGGCCGCCAGCGGCTATGGGATTGAGACCATGCGGACACTGCTTTCTGAACGGCTCACTGTCGCGCGGCGCCTTCGCCACATTGAACTGTCTCCGAGCGACGGAGCCGGCCGTGCGTGGCTCCACGCGCATGGCAGTGTTGAAAACGAAAGCGGGGAAGGGGATGTCAAAACAATCGCCGTCCGCCTCAGCGACGCCGATTTCGCGCGGTATCAATTACGCTGAGCTTCTTTTGCCGCGGTCCAGAGTCGTTCTTTTTCAGTCAGTGATAATTTCTGAAAATCAGGCGCAATCTCGATAACTCGGAATCGTTGCTCGAATTTTCCGTTGGCGCGACGGAGCGCCATTTCAGGGTCTATTTTTAGATGTCGAGCCAAATTCACGACGGCAAAAAGCAAATCACCAACCTCATCCTCGCGCGCATCGTCTGTCTGCGCTGCTGCAATTTCGGCAAGCTCCTCGGCAATTTTGGCGCGCGGGCCATCTGTATCAGGCCAGTCGAACCCCGTCCGTGCCGCCCGCTTTTGAAGTTTCTCTGCACGCGTCAATGCAGGCAAAGCCAGCGCGACACCATCGAGCGCGCTAGCATCTGCACGCTCCTCGGCTTTCATACTCTCCCAGTCCGGTCGTGTCGTTGCGTTACCAAAGATGTGCGGATGGCGTCGCTCCATCTTGTCGGCAATTGCGGTTGCGACGTCGTCCAGCGAAAATAATCCGGCTTGTTCGGCGATGCGCGCATGCAGGATCACCTGAAACAGAAGGTCCCCAAGTTCTTCCTTGATCGCGTCAGGTTCATCGCGCGCAATGGCATCGGCGACTTCATAGGCTTCCTCGATCGTGTAGGGTGCTATGGTCGCAAAGGTCTGCACGCGATCCCAATCACAGCCGATCACAGGATCGCGTAACCGCTCGACAATGGCGCGAATGCGAGACAGGGGGGCTTCAAACGGCAACATCTCAAAGTCCGATAATATGTATTATGTTAAATTTAATATGGTTCGAGAATGAGGGTGGTCCCCTCGACGCGCCAGCTCTTGAGCATCGACAGAAAACTCATGCCAAGCAGATTTGTATCGCCAAGCCCTTCGCTCCCAATCAAAACCTTGGCGTTGCGCTGCACGATATTGCCGACCGCCAGGATCTCGATCTCTGCACGTTGCAGTTCGACAGTGCCGTTGGCCGTACCGACGAGCACGGGAAATCCTGCCGCCGGTTGCAAACCGGCTGCTTGCGCCGAAGCCTG
>JANOZQ010000344.1:0-2335 GCA_031429555.1 Sphingomonas sp.
TTTGCACAAAGGGGCGGGCATTGGCGTGGCATGGGTGCTTTTAATCGATACGATTGCAGGTGCGTTGATCACGATGAGCCTTACCGGATTGCTGCTTTGGACAAGGTTGCATGGCTCACGCCTGCTCGCGGGTGGCATTGCCATAGGAAGTCTGACGTGGGCTATCATCGCTTCTTGGCCATTTCTTGCGGCCTAACGCGCGAGCAACACCCGCGCTTGTCCGGCGATCTGGGCGAGCATCGCACCCGACGGCACGGCGACCATCCGCGCGCGGTCGATCAGCGCGCGGAACTGGGCAATCCGGGGGGCTTGTGCATCGAGCCAGGCATCGACGCGGGCTTCAGGGTTTTTGGCATCACGTGCGAGGAAATCGAGTCGGATTGTTTCAAAATCGCGCGCGAGTCCGGAAATCAGCAACCGCTCCCACGGATCGGTCGGTGATTGTCGCATCGCCACGCCTTGCGCCCAATCGAGGCCAAGTGCTGCGCCCAGAGTCACAAATGCACGAGTCAGTTCGAGTTCATCGGTGCCTGTTTTATTGCCCAATGCTGCCAGACCAATCGCACCATCCATTTCGGCGAGGCGGACGACTTTATCGACGAGTTTGGCCGGGGCGCCGGCTTCACCAAGGCGGCGAGCAAAATCGTTTGCCTGCGCCCGCGCTTCATCCTGCAACAGCCCGTCGAGCTGTGCTGCAAGCCGCGACACGCCGGGGGTTAGCGCCGCAATGGTGTCTCCAATAGAGCGCCCGACAATCGCGTTGCGCAACAAATCCGCCATTTGTGCGCGCGCTTCCATCGCGACTTGTTCGAACAGCATGAGCCGCGCGCCTTCGGTGATTTCGGCAACGTCGATGGCGTCCCATAGCGGGCGCAGCTTGTAGAGGCGTTCAACGATGACAAACGATGCAGCGATATCACCGAGCGATGCGCCTTCTTCTTCCGCCAGTTCGAACGGATGGATGAGGCCGAGCCGGTTGATCAGGCGATTGGCGGTTTTTGTCGCAACAATCTGGCCGCGCAGTTGATGGCTTTCGATTGCCGAACGATGCCCTTTGACCATGGCAGGCGGAAACCCGGCGAGGAGATCGTCGACCATTGCGGGATCTTGCGCGACGTCGCTGTGCTCGATGGCGTCCTGCAATGCGAGTTTGGCCGTCGATAGCAATACCGCGAGTTCGGGACGCGTGAGGCCAAGACCATCCTGCGCACGGCGAACAAGAATGTCGTTGGGGGCCAGCCCTTCGACCACGCGGTCAAGCTTCTTGGCGGCCTCGAACGTCTCGATCAGACGAATGTGCGATGGCATCGCATTGGCCCCGCCGCGCTGGGCAATCGACAATGCGAGCGTCTGGAGCCTGTTATCTTCGAGCACTAACTCGGCAACCGCGTCGGTCATCTTTGCAAGCAGTTTGTTGCGGTTGGGCATCGTCAGAACACCCGCCGCGACGTCGGCATTCAGCGCGATCTTGATGTTGACCTCGTTATCCGAACAATCGACGCCCGCCGAATTGTCGATGAAATCGGTGTTGATGCGTCCGCCGCGCAGGCCGAACGCGATACGCGCAGCTTGGGTTACGCCCAGGTTTGCACCTTCGCCGATGACTTTGGCACGCAGTTCCTCGGCATTAACGCGCAGGCCATCATTCGCTGGATCGCCAACCGCGCCATGCGCTTCGCTCGCGGCTTTCACGTACGTGCCGATGCCACCAAACCAGATGAGGTCGGTAGGGCTCTTGAGAATGGCTGTGATCAGAGCCGCCGGTTCGAGCTCGGCTGCGTCGAGGCCCAGCACCGCGCGGGCTTCTTTCGACAGCTTGATCGACTTTTCCGACCGCGCAAAAACACCGCCGCCTTTGGAAATCAGGCTGGCGTCGTAATCGGCCCACGAAGACCGTGACAGCGCAAACATCCGCGCGCGCTCGTTCCAGCTTTTGGCGGGATCGGGATCAGGATCGAGGAAAATATGCCGGTGATCGAATGCTGCGACGATCTTGAGCGACTTTGACAGGAGCATTCCGTTGCCGAAAACATCGCCTGACATGTCGCCGCAACCAACGACGCGGACGGGTTCGCTTTGCACATCGACACCAGCTTCGGCGAAGTGACGCTGGACCGAAAGCCATGCGCCTTTGGCCGTGATGCCCATTGCCTTGTGGTCGTAGCCAACCGAACCGCCGGATGCGAAGGCGTCACCCAGCCAGAAATTGCGTTCGAGCGCGATGGCATTGGCGACGTCCGAAAAGGTTGCGGTTCCTTTGTCGGCTGCGACCACGAAGTAAGGATCTTCGCCATCATGGATGACCACTTGCGCGGGATGGACGACATCGCCGGCG
>JANOZQ010000345.1:0-2490 GCA_031429555.1 Sphingomonas sp.
GTCATATAGCCACCATAGGACCAGCCATACACCGCGATCCGCTTGGGATCGACAAAATCCTGCTTCGTCAGCCAATTCACACCAACGAGTTGGTCATCAACCTCGACACCCGACATCGACCGATAGATAGCGTCCTCGAACGCTTTCCCGCGATCAGGCGATCCGCGCCCGTCGACCGAAAACACGACCCAGCCCTGTTGCACCAAATATTGCTGGAGCGCACCGCCCCAATTGTTCATCACCTGACGCCCGCCACCCGGGCCACCGTAAACTTGGACAAAGACCGGCGCTTGCTGACCCTCGGCCAGTTTCGGTTTCAGCAGCTTGTAATGAAGCACCATTCCATCCGCCGCTTTCAGCGTTCCGAATTCTGGCTTCACGTGCGCCGCCATAAAGCCCGCGTAGGGATGCGCGCCTTCGACTTTGTTCTCCTCGATCCAGCTTTGCCGCGCGCCATCAGCGTCAGCGAGAAAGCTCTGGTCGGGCTGCAGCGCGTTCGATCGCGAAACGACCATTTTCGAGGCATCGCGATTCATCGTCGCCGTGTTCCACCAGCCCGCTTCGCCTAAAGTCGCTAACGCCCCACCGTTCAGCGGCACTCGATAGATATTTTGCTCGAGCGGCGTTTCGCGATTGCCCGTGAAGGTCACCAACCCGGCATCCTGATTCACGCCGAGCACCGCGCGCACATTCCACGAGCCTTTAGTCAGCTGTGTCCATTTGCCGGCTTCGAAGCGATAAAGATGCGAGAACCCGTCGCGTTCGGAGGACCAGAGAATGCTGCCATCCTTCAGCGCCCGGAAATTGTCATGCAGGTTTAGCCACGTTTTCGACGTTTCCGTAAACACGACCGACGACGCGCCCGTCTCCGGATTAACCCGCAGCAAATCCAGCGTCTTCTGGTCACGGCTCTGACGCTGAACATAAAGCGCTTTGCCGTCTGCCGCCCAATCGACGCGCGCCAGGTAGACATCGGCATTCTTGCCAAGATCGACTTTCACAATCCCGCCGCCGTCATTTTTCACGACATAAAGGTCAACCACAGCATTGGCGGCGCCAGCGCGAGGATAGCGCTGGTCGAAAACCTTGGTTCCTTCCGCGCCGATTGCCGCACGGCTGACAATGGCGACTCCTGATTCATCGACGCGCGCCACCGCAATGCGACTGTCATCGGGCGACCACCAATGCCCCTTGGTCCGGTCCATTTCTTCCTGCGCAACAAACTCGGCGACGCCCCAGCTGAGCGTCCCGCCACCGTCGCGCGTCAGGCGCCGTTCAGTGCCGCTGATCGTGTCGACGACGAACAAATTCTGGTTGCGAACGAATGACACGTAGCCGCCCTTGGGGCTTACAGTCGCGTCAAGCTCGCCTTGTGATGTGGTCGTTAACCGCTTGGTCGATCCGTCGAGGTTCGCCACAAACAAGTCGCCGTCAAGCGGCACGAGGAGCGACTTGCCATCGGGTGCCCAGTCGTACGCAACAATTCCCTTGGTGCCACCGATCCGGGCCCGCTCACGCTGCATCTTTTCGGCTTCGGAAATCTCACCGCCACCGAACTTGGTCGAATCAACCAGCATCCGCGCGTCGCCCGTTGCCGTATCCACGGCCCACAAGTCGAACCGCTCACGATCATCGGAACGCGGGCGAAGGCTGGTCAGCAACGATCCATCAGGAGACAATTTCAACTCCCGCGGTGTGGCTCCGCCCAGATTCGGGCTGGCAAACACGCGTTCGAGCGTCAATTTCGGTGCAGGCGTGTCCTCAGCCATTGCGGGGGACACCAACGCAATCGCTGCCAAAAACGCTAAACACTTGTGCATCCCCCACTCCGTTCGGGCTAAGCTGGTCGAAGCCTTGTCCTTTACCTTCACCAGCGGCAAAGAAAAGGACAACCCTTCGACAGGCTCAGGGCAAACGGTTAGGTGGGCGAAATTTACTCGGCGGGCGTCGACTTCACATCGCCACGCGTATCACGACGTTCGGCAATACGTGCCGATTTGCCGCGACGACCGCGCAGGTAATAGAGCTTGGCACGACGCACCGCGCCCTTGCGGACGACTTCGATGCTGTCGATGTTGGGTGAATAGAGCGGGAACACACGTTCCACGCCTTCGCCGAATGAGATCTTGCGAACCGTGAAGCTCGATCCCATGCCGCGATTGGCGCGGGCGATGCAGACGCCTTCGTAATTCTGAACGCGGGTGCGCTCGCCTTCGACGACCTTCACGCCGACCTTCAGCGTGTCGCCGGGGCGGAAATCGGGGATGGCGCGCTTTTCGAGCAGCTTGGCAATATTTTCGGCTTCGATTGTCTGGATGAGATTCATCTCATACGTCCCTTGTCTTTCGTCGCGCGCCAGAGGCAGGCTCAACCCGAACGCCGGTGTGGCGCTCCCAAAGGTCAGGCCTGCGTAACCGTGTGTCGATCTCGGCCTGCCGTTTCCGCCAGGCCGCGATCTTCGCATGATCCCCCGATCGCAGCACTTCGGGG
>JANOZQ010000346.1:0-5351 GCA_031429555.1 Sphingomonas sp.
GGTAAAATCGGGGGCAGCGGCAATCCCGACCAATCCTACAACGCGATCACCGAGCGCACGGGCAACCAGCAGCATCAGCCAGCCCCCCATTGATGAGCCGACAAGCACAACCGGCCCTTTGATCTGCTCGATCACGAGCAAAACATCATCACGCCAGACATCAAGCGTCCCGTCCTCGAACCGCCCGCCGCTCGCCCCGCACCCCGAATAATCGAGGCGGAGCATCGCGCGCCCGCTCTTTTCCGCCCATGCCTTGAGTGCGAGTGCCTTGGTGCCCTGCATGTCGGACATATAACCAGGCAGGAAAACCAGCGTCGGCCCGCGCCCGCTGCGATGTTCAACCGCAATCCGAACGCCGTCGGCGCGGTTCAGATCATCCATTCGACGGTGTGCATCTGGGCCGTTGCGGCGCGCTTTTCGACGAGGACAGCGTGGAGTTTGCGTACAGTATCGCTGCCCGACGTCTTGAAGACATTGGGAAAAATGCCGTGAAGGACCGCCTTGATGCCGCCGACGATCATCGTCCGGCCGAAGCCCGTGGCAACGCCGAAATGTTCCCAATAACTTTCGCCGACGGTTTTGGGGTGGTCGAGGAAAATGCGGCTGAACACGTGAACGTTCTCCTTTAACTGACGCCGCCCGGTTGGCCTTCGCGCGGCGCGGGATGCGCGGTGCCGAGGCTGGCCGACGGGGCATGGGCGCTGTCGATTGAATCGAGCGGTTCTGGTTTGTCGAGCGCGCCTTCCCATTTGGCGACAACGGCAGTGGCGACGGCATTGCCGACCACGTTCGTGCCCGTCCGCCCCATATCAAGGAACTGGTCGACCGCAAGGATCAGAACCAGCCCCGCCTCGGGCAGGCCGAATTGCGCCATTGTTCCGGCAATCACGACGAGTGATGCGCGCGGGACCGCGGCCATCCCCTTCGACGTGAGCATCAGCGTGAGCAGCATCGTGATTTCCTGCCCGATGGTCAGGTCGATCCCGTAAAGCTGGGCAATAAAGATCGACGCGAACGTCATATACATCATCGATCCGTCAAGATTGAACGAATAGCCGAGCGGCAGGACAAAGCTGGAAATCCGGTTGGGCACGCCGAACTTGTCGAGTGCTTCCAGCGTGCGCGGATAGGCAGCTTCGGACGAGGCGGTCGAAAAGGCGAGCAGGATCGGATCGCGGATATATTTGATCAGCTGGACAATGCGCGGGCCGATAACGACGAACCCGGCGAAGATCAGGACCAGCCACAGGATGCCGAGGCCGAGATAGAAACTGCCGATAAATTTGCCGAAGGTCAGCAGGATTTCGAGTCCGTTGACCGAAATTGCCTTGGCCATCGCCGCAAAGACCGCAACTGGTGACACGCGCATGACATAATTGGTGACGACCAGCATGACCTCGACCAGCGCATCGATGCCTTTCACGATCGCTGCGCCTTTTTCGCCCACTGCCGTCAGCGCAACGCCAAAGAACACCGAGAAAATGACGATCTGAAGCATGGTCGTGTTCGCCATTGCTTCAAAGATCGACTTGGGGACCATTTCGGTGATCGTCTTGAACATGTCAGTATGCTGTGCATCGATCCCCGAAGTGCCGACCGCTTTGGCAAGGTCGAGCCCCGAATTGACGCCCGGCTGGAGCGTGTTGACGAGCACCATGCCGAGCGTCAGCGAAACAAGTGTCGCGCCGATAAACCACGCCATCGTCTTTGCGCCGACGCGGCCGAGAGACGCTGTGTCGCCCATGTGGACAATGCCCGCGACGAGGGTGGCGAACACCAGCGGGGCGACGATCATCTTGATCAGCCGCAGGAAAATGTCGGTGACCATCTTGAAATATTTATTGGCTTCGGTGATCGCGTCGGGTGCCATCATTTCGTGCATGACCGCGCCGACGATGATGCCAAGCACAAGGCCGATCATGATATAAAGAGTGAGTTTTTTCGCCATGTCGGTCAGCCTAGCCGGTCAAGCAGGCTTTGCGCAAACAGCGATAGCGTATCGTCGCGCGCCCCCATGACGATGATACGGTCGCCGGGTCGGGCTAGGTCGAGCAGCCGCGCGCCGCAGTCGTCGCGCTCGGGGATGTAATGCGCAGCATCACCGATCATAGCGACCAGTGCGTCGGCGCCAACCGACCGATCAACGGTGCCGCCGAAATAGGCGGGGTCGTTGACCAGCAGGACATCACCGGGGGCCATGTTCGCAACGAAACTGTCGGCGAGTTCGCGGCCCATTTTTTTCAAAGGGCCATAGCCGTGCGGCTGAAAATAGAGGAGCAGTCGACCCGGAAAGGCGTGCAACGCCGACAATGTCGCGGCGATCTTGTCTGGGTTATGCCCAAAATCGTCAATGACGGTGACGCCGTTTGCGGTGCCGACGGTTTCCATGCGGCGTTTAAGGCCCGAGAAGGTTGCGATTGCAGCGACAGCCGCCTCAAGCCCGATTCCGGCGCGTAGCACTGTCCCGATTGCCGCGAGGGCATTCGACACGTTGTGACGCCCCGGGACGATCAGACGGGCCGCGCTGATGGTTTGAGAGGAATGATCTGTGACGGTGAACGTCACGCCGTCGGGATATACGATGATGTCGGTGGCTTGGAGCGTGGCTTGACCTAAACAACCAAACAACGTCACCCCGGCTGAGGCCGGGGTCTCTGTCGTGGCGAGTGCATTATCACCGTCTAGCGGCCCCGGCCTCCGCCGGGGCGACGATAGCGCCATCGCCTCGGCATTGTCGGCATTGACCACTGCCGATCCCGCCCGCCCGATGAAATCCGCGAACAACAGCCGCAATTCTTCCATCGACTTGTGATCGACTGCGACATTGTTCAGCACCGCAACAGTCGGGCGATAGAGCGCAATCGAGCCATCGCTTTCGTCGACTTCGCTGACAAACATTTTGCCCGCACCAACCCGCGAACCGCTGCCGTAGTTTTTCATCACCGCGCCGTTCATGATCGTTGGGTCGCGACCACATTGGTCGAGGATCCAGCCGATCATCCCCGTCACGGTCGATTTGCCGCTGGTCCCGCCAACGCCAATGCTGACAGGTGCCGCGTTGAACAATTCGGCAAGCAATTCCGCTCGCGTCATCCGAGCGCAGCCCAATTCGGTTGCGCGAATAATGTCGGGCACGGTTGCTTCCACTGCCGCCGACGCAACAACAATCTGGTTGCCCGACACCAGACCGCTGCCGTCCTGCGCATGCAGCCCGATGCCCTGCGCCGCCAGCGCTTCGAACTTTGCGCCCAGCCGTCCCTGATCAAGCGAGCGGTCCGATCCCGCGACCGTGCACCCCTGTGCCGCGACGATTTCGGCGAGCGGCAACATCCCCGATCCGCCGATGCCAACAAAGAAATAGGATTTTGTCATCGGCGCGCTATCATCAATTCGTCGAGGGGGAGCAAGCCGTGAAGATCGCTGTAGTTGCGCCAGCCAATATGCTGCCCGCCGATGTGCCGCAAAAGATTGTCACGCTGGCTCGCGACCGCTTCGGTGAAAAAGCTCCGGAGATTGCGTTCCACCCGCAATGCTTCCAGTCAGCCGGGCACTTCGCCGGGTCTGACCAGATGCGGGAGGATGCGCTGGTTCAAGTCGCCAATGATCCGAAGGTCGATGTCGTGTGGTTTGCGCGCGGCGGATACGGATCGAACCGTATTGCCGAACGGGCGATTGCCCGCATGGGTCCAGTGGCGAAGAAAAAGCCTTTTCTGGGTTATAGTGACAACGGGTTTATCCTAGCAGGGCTGTTAGCCAACGGCATGGGCAAGCCCGTCCATGCCCCCATGCCCATCGACATCAACAAGCCCGGCGGCGAGGACGCGGTCGCCCGCACGCTTGAATGGCTGATCCTGCGCGGCGAGCCCCGTTTGCGCTATTATTTCGGCGAACTGCCTTATGATGCGGGCGGCGGCAAATATGCCGCCTTCAACCTGATGGTGTTTTGCCAGTTGCTGGGCACCCCGTTGCAACCCGACCTTACCGGTCGCACGCTGATGCTCGAAGAAGTCGACGAAGCGCTTTATGCCATCGACCGATGCTTCTTTCAGGTCACATCGAACCCCGCCGTGCGCAAAGCGGCGGGCATCATGCTTGGCCGCTGCGCGCCGATCACGCCGAACAACCCCGATTTTGGCATGGATGAGGAAGCCATTGCGCGACATTGGTGCCAAGTGTCGGGCATCCCCTATCTCGGTCGCGCCGACATCGGCCATGATGTCGCCAACAAAGTCGTGCCGTTCGGCTAGGCGGCGATGGGTTCGCGACCCAGCAATGCCCCGAGCCGCTCGACTGTCACCCCCTCAAGATCGGGAAGCACCGCTGACGCGCCGTCGAATGTGCCACCAACCCAAAGCTTACCCGGCACAACAAAAGTCGCAATCCCTGCTGCCAGAGCCGCTGCCATACTCGGCGCGCTATCCTCGATGGCAATGACTTCGCTTGCATCCAGCCCTAGCTTTTCCAGCGCTGCCAGATAAATCGCAGGCGAAGGCTTCACGGTGTCGGCATCCTCACCCGACAAAATCACGTCGAACTGATTGCGAATCGCAGGACGCATCGCCGCAAACATCGCGTCGATATTGGCACGCGACGTCGTTGACGCAAACGCGACCGACAGCCCTGCGCCTTTTGCATCCGCAATCAACGCTTCAACCCCGCGATTGAGCGGCAAGCCATCGCGCGTCATCATTTCCTGAAAATTGCGACTCTTCGCAGCGTGCAGGTCGGCGACAGCGTGATCATCGAGCTCGATCCCTCGTACGGCGGCGTTGATGCGAATGCGTGATTGCCCGCCGACGACTGCCTGCGTGCCTGACACCATCTCCCGATAGGTCGCTTCGTTCCAGACAATGGCATGCCCCGCATGGGCAAACGCCTGGTTGAAGGCCTGCCGCTGCATTTCAGATGTTTCGGTGAGGGTGCCGATCGCGCCGAAGATAATTGCTTTCAAAAACGCCATCGTTAATCCTTTTGGTCACTCCGGCAGGGACAACCCGTTTCCACCCGTCGGGTTTCATCGGTGCGCCGCCCTTGCCGCATTTGAACGAGGGCGGCATATGCGCGCACTATGTCAGTTATGCTAAAAATAAGTCTGCCCGACGGTTCGGTGCGCGAAGTGGCCCCCGGCACGACGCCCGCCGATATTGCCACCGCAATCGGTCCCGGTCTTGCGAAGGCTGCGATCGCGGCGCGGGTCGATGGCGAAGTCCGCGACATCATGCGCCCCTTGGAGGCCGATGCGACGCTGGCGCTGATCACAGCGCGTGACGAAGCCGACGCGCTCGAACTGGCACGGCATGACTTTGCGCATGTGCTCGCCGAAGCGGTGCAAAATCTGTTCCCGGGCACGC
>JANOZQ010000347.1:0-5933 GCA_031429555.1 Sphingomonas sp.
TATGGCCTGTCCGCAACCGGGGTATCGTTCGACCTCGCCAAGGTTACCGAGCGCAGCCGCAAGGTGGCGGGGCAGCTGAATGCGGGCGTCAAGGGGCTGATGAAGAAGAACAAGGTGACGGTGGTCGAGGGCACAGGCAAGCTCACAGCGGCGGGCAAACTGTCGGTCACGACAGGCGACACGACGCGCGAGTTGGAAGCCAAGAACATTATCATCGCGACGGGCGCCCGCGCGCGCGACCTGCCCTTTGCGAAGGCCGACGGGAAGCGCATCTGGACATATCGCCACGCGATGGTGCCGCCCGAAATGCCGACGAAATTGCTTGTCATCGGATCGGGCGCAATCGGTGTCGAATTCGCGAGTTTCTATTCGGACATGGGGGCGCAGGTAACGATTGTCGAGATGCTTGACCGCGTGCTGCCGGTCGAGGATGCCGAAGTCAGCGAGTTCATGGCGAAAGCACTCGCGCGGCAGGGGATGAAACTGCACACGTCAACCGGTGTGCAGAAATTGGAAGCAGGCGCGGACGGCGTGACGGCGGAATTGAAACTGCCCGATGGGAAAGTCGTCAGCGAACCCTTTAGCCACGCCATTGTCGCGATTGGAATCGTGCCGAATACCGAGGACATCGGCCTCGAAACGCTGGGTGTGAAAACCGAGCGCGGACATATCATTGTCGATGGCTATGCCACGACCAATGTAGCGGGTGTCTATGCCATCGGCGACGTCACCGGACCACCGTGGCTGGCGCACAAGGCGAGCCATGAAGGCATGGTCTGCGTCGAGAAGATCGCGGGGCTGCATACGCATCCGTTCACGACGTGGAACATCCCGGGCTGCACCTATTCGCGGCCACAGGTGGCAAGCGTTGGCCTAACCGAAGCGAAAGCCAAGGAAGCAGGGCATCAAGTCAAGGTCGGCAAATTCCCGTTCATCGGCAACGGCAAGGCGATTGCGCTGGGCGAGGCCGACGGGTTTGTAAAAACGGTGTTCGACGCGACGACCGGCGAACTGCTCGGCGCACATATGGTTGGGGCTGAAGTCACCGAACTGATCCAGGGCTATGTCATCGCACGGCAGCTGGAAACGACCGAAGCGGACTTGATGGAAACGGTGTTCGCGCATCCGACACTGTCCGAAATGATGCATGAGTCAGTGCTCGGTGCCTATGGGCGCGCCGTTCACTTCTGATCGTCGCAAATCGGTTGCGCGGTTAAACATAATTGATAATTTGTTCACGTCGCTTGCGATGCTTGGGCCATGCAGCCCAGCCACGCCTTTTTACCGTTTGAACTTTCCGCGCATTTTCGCGGACGATCGTGCAAAAAGGACTTTCACATGCTTTCAAGAATCTTTGCGTCAGTTTTGGTCGTTAGCCTGCCGCTGTCTGCCATTGCCGCGACGCCCGGTGCGCGGCTGGGCGATGATCAAATGACCTGTGCCATGATCGGTCAGGAAATGCAGCCCGGCGCCATGGCCATGGGCGGCGCGATGGCCCCCGAGGCGGGACGCATCACGCAACGTGGCAATAAACTTGCCAAGGAAGGCAAGGTCGAAATGGCCAAACAGACAGCGCTGAGTGCGGGTTGCGTGGCTAGCGCGATTGCAGCGATGGGAATCGCCGATCCGTGTGCCGCCGTGATGGCCGCACAGGAAGCCGAAGAGAAAGCGCGTGCACCCAAGCGCGCGGCGGATGCAGCCGCAATGACGGGCGACATCAACGCAATGATGGCCAACATGAACCGGAGCATGGCGGGCATGGATATGGTGCGCATGGAACGCTTGATGGCGCTGGCCGAAGCGAAGAATTGCCGCGAACCTTAGGCTCGGGCTTCCCCTTGCGCACGGGTTTGCTAAGGTCGCGCCCAACCAAAAGGGGAATTCGATGCGCCGACTGATTGCCTGTGCCCTCATCGCGGCGACGCCCGTCGCCGCCGAAACCGTCATCATAACCGCCGACCGCATGGTCGATGTCGTGGCGGGCAAAACGATTGATTATCCCGCCGTGACGGTTGTTGATGGGCGTATCACCGGCATTGCCGACGCGCGCACGATCAAATTCGGTAGCAACGTCAAGCATATCGACCTTGCCGGCAAGACGATCCTCCCCGGCCTCATCGACATGCATGTCCACCTTGATTCGCTGGCGGAGATCGGTGGTTACCGCAGCCTGGAATACACCGACAGTTTCTGGATGGCGGCAGGCGTCAAGAATGCGCGCGAGATGCTGGAGGCGGGATTTACGACAGTGCGCAATGTGGGGTCGTCGAACTATAATGACGTCGGGCTGAAGCAGGCGATTGCGGAGGGCTATGCGGTTGGACCGCGGATCGTTCCGGCGGCCAGTGCCATCGGCGCGACCGGTGGGCATTGCGACGAGACGTTTTTCCCGCCATCGTTTGCGCGCAAGGGTTCGGCGGTCGGCGACGGCGAGCGGCAATTGCGCCAGCGCGTCCGCGAACAACGCAAATATGGTGCCGAAGTCATCAAGATATGCGCGACCGGCGGGGTGTTTTCGCGCAATACCGAGCCGGGGCAGCAGCAGCTGTCCGAAACCGAAATGCGCGCGATTGCCGATGAAGCGCACCAATGGGGGCTGCGCGTTGCCGCCCATGCCCACGGCGCCGCGGGAATAAAGGCAGCAATCCGCGCCGGGATCGACACGATCGAACATGCAAGCCTGGTCGATGACGAAGGCATCAAGCTCGCGGTGGCGCGGGCACAGCCGGTATGGTTCTCGATGGATATCTACAACACGGACTACACGCAGGCGGAGGGGGCGAAAAACGGTGTGCTGGAGGACAATCTGCGCAAGGACCGCGAGATTGCGCAGACGCAGCGCGATGGCTTTCGAAAGGCGGTACGCGCGGGCGTGAAAATGGTGTTCGGATCGGACGCGGGCGTGATGCCGCATGGCACGGCGGGCGGGCAATTCCGGTATATGGTCCAATATGGGATGACACCGATGCAGGCGATCCAGGCGGCAACAACCAATGCCGCGCAGGCGCTGGATCGCACCAAGGATGTCGGTGCGATTGCCGTGGGGCGCTATGCCGACATTATCGCGGTGTCGGGTGATCCGACCGCGAATGTCCGGTTGCTCGAAAAGGTGGACACCGTGATCAAGGGCGGTGTCGTGGTGAAGGGCGGCCAGTGACGCGGCTGACTGTGGTCGGCCTCGTTGCTGTCGCCGTGTCGCTGTTGATTGGCGTGCTGGCCAAGCGCGGCGTGCTCGCGGGGTTTGACGAGCCGGTGATGCGTGCGGGCGCGATGGTGCCCGACGTGACGCCCGGATGGGTTATCGGCATGTGGAAGGGCCTGACGCATCTCGGCGATCCGGCCGTCCGCACGGTGGTGGCTATCATCGCATTTGCCGTCATCATCGGGCGGCGGACGACGGCGTATGGCGGCATGTATCTGCTCGTGGTTGGTGCGGGTGTGCTGGGCTATACCGGGCTGAAACATCTTTATGCGCGACCGCGGCCGCATCTTACAGCATGGCTGACCAGCCCGACCGACCCGAGCTATCCAAGTGGCCATGCCGGCGGTGCAATGCTCGTGCTGCTGCTCGCGGCGATGTTGCTTGGCGGGCGCGGGCTGATTTGTGCGGCGGTTGTGCTGGCCTTGCTCATTGGATTGTCGCGCATTGCCATGGGCGTGCACTGGCCCAGCGATGTCCTGGGCGGCTGGTTGTTCGGCAGTGGCGTCGCAATGGTCGGTTACGGTATATTGATGCGGTTTGGCGGCGTCATTCCGCCCGCGATTTCGGGAGTATAGGATCGTGGCTTCGGGTTTATTCGCACTGTTCGATGACGTCGCGGCGATTGCCAAGGTGGCGGCAGCATCGATTGATGATGTGACGGCAGCAGCGGGCAAGGCAAGCGCCAAGGCGGCGGGGATCGTGATTGATGATACCGCGGTGACGCCGCGCTATGTGACGGGCTTTGCGGCGGACCGCGAATTGCCGATCATCTGGAAAATCGCGCTGGGATCGTTGCGCAACAAGCTGTTGATCCTGTTGCCGGTGTGTTTGCTGCTGAGCGCTTTTGCGCCGTGGGCGCTGACGCCGCTGCTGATGATCGGGGGGGCGTATCTTTGTTATGAGGGCGCCGAAAAGATCATCGAAGTCGTCATGGGGCATGACGCGCAAGGCGACGACGAAGAAGAGTTCGACGATCCCGTGCATATGGAAGCGAGCAAGGTCAGCGGGGCAATCCGCACTGATTTCATTCTATCGGCCGAGATCATGGCGATCGCGCTGGCAGACGTGGCAAAGAGCAGCATCGCGCAGCAAGCCGCTGTGCTGGCGGTGGTCGGCATTCTCGTGACGGTGGGGGTTTACGGGCTGGTCGGGGCCATCGTGAAGATGGACGATGTCGGCCTGCATCTGGTGAAGGAAGGTCGGCTGGGGGTGACGCGCGCGGTGGGGCGCGGGCTGGTCAGCGGGATGCCGGGGCTGCTCAAAGCGCTGGGCGTGATCGGGACGGCGGCCATGCTGTGGGTCGGGGGGCAGATCATTATCCACGGACTGAAAGTGCTTGGGTTCGGTGCGCCGGAGCATATCATCCATGACGCCGCGGTTGCGGTCGGGCATGGCGTGCCGGGGATCGGCGGGCTGGTCGAATGGATCGTCAATGCAGCGGCGTCGGGGCTCTTCGGGCTGGCGATCGGGGCGGTAATCGTGGGGGTGATGCATCTGGTGCCGAAGCGGGGATGATTAAGTCCATATTGTAAAATGACATTGTAGTCTCCCTAGTTCGTATTTGACGCGATTCGAGCGGGGTCGTCTTTTTCGATGACATCAGGATAGCGAGACGGGGGAAACTATGATTAGGAAGATTTTTGCCAGCTTGTTTGTAATTTCACTTTCGGCCTGTGCACCAGAAGTGCCCGTCGATTTAAAATCAGGCTTATATTCGGTGAAATTAGGATACAGCAAAGCAACTGACATTTGCATGGGCAACATCGTGCCTGGCGATTTGAAAGACGCGGTCGACGTATTTTTCACTAAATCATTAGGTTATGGCGATGATAGCACGGCATGCGAGTTCACTGAATTTTCAAGAAATTCAAATCGTTTCAAAGGTGCATTGATATGTAAGAATTCAATCATAGAAGATCACTTCACGGTTAATGGCTCAATTTCAGAGAGAGATATAGATATTGACGGGGAAAGGTATGCGGTTGTTGAAGATACAGCGATAACCAGCGAGAAGCCCGTTGATAACGCACGCACCAGTTACGGTATCAGCGGGACATATAAGGGTAATTGCGGTTAGATGATCAGCAGGCGATCTCTGTCATTGCCGTTTGCGCTTTTGTCGGCACTCTTTTTTTCGTTGGTCCCTTCAGCGATGGGCGTAGCGTGGCTGTGGTATGGCATGTCGTTGGGCGACGACATGCCTCGCGCTCCAGGCGAAGCAATTGGTCATTATTCATTCCACATCATGGGTGCGATTTTCATCGCGGCGGGACTTGGCACTTTCGGCTTTAACTTTATGAAGTTTCGTGCTCGCGCAAAAATCTGACGACAAGGATGTCAACGCACCGGAGGCTACATTTGATGCGGATGCAGCTATTGCACGTTATCTCAAGAGCAAGCAAAAGTGAGACGACGCCCGATAGGTTTATGTTGGTACCCCACCCCCGTTGACTCCCGCCGATTCCGCGTCTAGGAGCCGCGCTCGCGTTACGGGGCATTTCTCCGCATCGTGTGCTTGAACATTGCCGTGTGTGTGATGAAGGCCCGGGGGTCGCGATATGGCCACCGTGCCTTTTCGTGTTCGCTTCGGACCCGTGTCACGCCATCGGCAAAGTAACCGCCGGGTCAATCCGGTAACAAAAAGGTGAAGGCTTCAAATGCCAACGATTAACCAGCTGGTCCGCAAGGGCCGCGACCCGCAGAAGGCCAAGTCCAAGGTTCCTGCGATGGA
>JANOZQ010000348.1:0-4989 GCA_031429555.1 Sphingomonas sp.
CGGTCCAGAAGCAGTTCGGCACCGCCCGAAATCTGCCGAGCGCGCTGGGCGGCGAGCAGGACAAGGTCGAACCGGTTGGGGATTTTGTCGACACAATCTTCGACTGTTACGCGCGCCATCGAACGCTTCCTTTGAAAAATCTTGCAGCTGTTTGCGAGCGCGGCGCTTAGCAACCGCAGCTTGCAAAAGCAACATCGCCCGCGCAAGGGCATCGACATGGCCCAAGCGTTCGACGTCGACGGCAATCGTCTCTCGCTTTTGACAGAAGGGCCCGAGCGACTCGATGCGCTCGTTGCGCTGATTGACGGTGCGCAATCCAGCCTACGGCTGCTCTACTATATATATGCCGAGGACGCGGCAGGCCAGCGTATCCACAATGCCCTGCTTGCGGCCGCAGCGCGGGGTGTCGGTATCGCGCTGATCGTTGATGGCTTCGGCAGCGACTCCGATTCGCATGACCAGTTTTTTGCGCCTTTGAAGGCTGCGGGGATTGACGTTTGCGCGTTTCATCCGCGCTGGGGACGGCGCTATTTGCTCCGCAACCACCAAAAAATGGCGCTGGCCGACAATGTCCGCGCGATCATCGGCGGCTTTAATGTTGCGACGGACTATTTCGCGGCTAGCGGCGAGACGGCGTGGCGCGACCTGGGCCTGATGGTCGAGGGCGAAGCGGCAACACGTCTTTCGGGCTATTTCGACACGCTCCAGGGCTGGACCAAGCGGCCCCGCGCCAAAATGCGCGACCTTCGCAAAGCCCTGCGTGACTGGAGCAATCCGGCGGGGCGGACGCGCTGGCTGCTCGGTGGCCCTGCCCGTCGTTTGTCGCCTTGGGCGCGGAGCGTGCGCGACGACATGAAGGTGGCGGAAAGCCTCTCGATGATCGCGGCCTATTTCGCGCCGAACCCTGCGATGCTGCGGCGGCTCGACCAGATCGGCCAGCGCGGCGTCGCGCGGATTGTCACAGCATCAAAGACCGACAATATGGCAACCATTGGCGCGGCACGTTTCACTTATCCCGGGCTGATGCGCAAAGGCGTTCGCATTTTCGAATATGCGCCGTCGCGGCTGCACACCAAGCTCATCCTGATCGATGACCTTGTCTATATCGGCAGTGCGAATTTCGACATGCGCAGCTTGTTTCTCAATCTCGAAGTCATGCTCCGCGTCGACGATCCTGCTTTTGCCGGCCATGTCCGCGCCTATATCGACGGCGAAATCGGTGCTTCGGTTGAACAGCACTTGTCCGACTACACCGGTTGGCGGACCTGGACAGCAAAGCTACGCCGCGCGTTCAGCTATTTCGTGGTCGCAGTGATGGATTATAACGTGGCCCGCCGTCTCAATTTCGGCGCAGAATGATCAGTCTTTCCACGCCCAATAGAGTTGTGCGGGCAGGATGTTCCATGTTTCGAATGCGTGGTCGATCCGCGCGAAATGTGGTGCCATGAAGTCACGGCACTTCGGACTGAACTGATAAACAAGAAATCCGCCGCGTGGGCGAAGCACGGCATGTGTTGCTTTGCCGATGGCGGCACCGACACCGGGCGGCAATGTCGAAAACGGAATGCCGGACAACACATGATCGGCCTGCTTGAATCCCGCGGCGGCTACAATCGCTTCGACGTCTGCCGCTGACCCCAGCACCGCACGGAATCGCGGATCGACAATTGTTTCTTTCAGGAATTCGATAAAATCGGGATTGGTATCGATCACCAGCAATGTCGCATCAGCGGCCAGCCGCTCGAGCACCGGGCGACAGAACGTCCCCACGCCCGGACCATATTCAACAAACAGTTTTGTATTCGCCCAGTCGACAGGGCCAAGCATTCTGCGGATCAGCCGGTCCGATGACGGAATCACCGATCCGACCATCACGGGATGTTTCAGGAACCCGGTAAAGAACATCCCCCACGGGGTGCGCGGCAGTCGAAGCGAAAAGCGCGGGCGTTTGTTCGGCTTGGCCGTCGCAATGGTCATAAATTCCTTGGGGTTAAGCAAACTTAGGGTCGCGTTCGCAAATATGTCATCAAACTGCAAGCAAAGTGCGATGGTTCCCGTCAGTTGCCCGACGGGCAAGCTGTCGCTAACACTGTCGCCAAGTGCCGTACGGTTATTCAACCTGCCGGTGATTGAGAGACCATAATGGCCGCCCACCCAACGCCCGAGCCGCGCGGATCGCGTGGCGCTTATCGCCGGACCTATGCCGCGCTGGACCTTGGCACCAACAACTGTCGCCTGCTGATTGCGCGGCCCGGGGACGGTGACAGCTTTACTGTTGTCGATGCCTTTTCACGGATCGTCCGTCTCGGCGAGGGGCTGGGCGCAAGCGGACGGATCAGCGATGCCGCGATCGAACGCGCGATAGCCGCGCTCAAAATCTGTTCGGACAAGCTGGTGCGGCGCGGCGTTCACCTCTCGCGTGCGGTTGCTACCGAAGCCTGTCGCCGCGCCGAAAACGGCCCCGCATTCGTGGCGCGTGTCTATCGCGAAACCGGCATCCTGCTCGACATCATCGATCCCGGTGAAGAAGCGCGGCTCGCGGCGGGCGGATGCCACCTGATGCTCGAACCCGGCGATGGTCCCGCGCTCATTTTCGACATCGGCGGCGGATCGACCGAGTTGGTCCGCGTCGAAACACAGGGCGATGATCTGCGCATTATCGACTGGACGAGCATCCCGTGGGGCGTCGTCTCGATGTCCGAAAGCGAACCACACGGCGATCCCGATCTGGATGTTCGCATGGGCGCCTACAGCCGGATGCGCGCGCGGGCCGCCGATGCGATGGCCGATTTTGTCGACCACCGCCAAGTCAGCAACGGCGCGCCGCTCCGCTTGCTCGGCACCAGCGGAACCGTGACGACATTGGGCAGCGTCCATCTCGGCCTCACCCGCTATTCGCGCGATCTCGTCGATGGCTTGATGCTGACCGACGAAGAATGCCGCGCGATCAGCCGCCGCCTTGCCGAAATGACAATGGAAGACCGCGCGCATGTCGCCTGTATCGGCCGCGAGCGTGCCGACCTCGTCGTCGCAGGCTGCGCGATTCTTGAAGCGATCCTCGACCTGTGGCCGGCCCCGCGCGTCGGCGTTGCAGACAGGGGCATCCGCGAGGGCATCCTGCGCAACCTGATGGCCAACGAACGATGAGCAGAGGGGGCTCCGGTGGCCGCACCCGCGTCAAAACCGCGCGCGGGCGGACGACCTCGTCGAACCGCTGGCTCGAGCGCCAGCTGAACGACCCCTATGTCAAACGCGCGCATGCGGAAGGGTACCGCAGCCGCGCAGCCTATAAACTGATCGAGCTCGACGAGCGTTTCAAATTCCTGCGCGGCGTCCGGGCCGTCATCGATCTTGGCATTGCGCCGGGTGGCTGGGCACAGGTTGTCCGGAAACAATGCCCGAAGGCCCGCGTTGTCGGAATCGATCTCCTCGCTGTCGATCCGATCCCCGGCGTCGAGATTGTCCAGATGGATTTCACCGACGACGGCGCGCCCGCATGGTTGACCGGCGCGCTCGGCGGCCCTGCTGACCTCGTCCTATCGGACATGGCAGCCAATACCGTCGGCCATGCCCAGACTGACCATCTGCGAACAATGGGCCTCGTCGAACTCGCGGTCGATTTTGCGTGTCAGGTGCTCATGCCCGGCGGCACATTTGTTGCGAAATCACTGGCGGGTGGTGCCGACAGCGATCTCGTCGCCGAACTCAAACGCAACTTCGCCAGCGTCAAACATGCCAAACCCCCCGCCAGCCGCAAGGGGTCATCCGAATGGTATGTCGTGGCGCAGGGTTTTAAGGGGACTACTGCCCCGTAATCGCCGCAAACTTTGCCTTGAACGCGGCCAATTCACCGCCGCTGAGCAACGATTGCGACGCGAAATTCACGCTGTTCATCGCCACGGCAACGCCGTTACGATATACTTCGAAATGCAGATGTGCCCCGGTCGAAAGGCCGGTCGATCCGACATAGCCGATGACCTGCCCCTGCGACACGCGAGCCCCTGGCGAAACCGCGATGCTGCTCATATGGGCATAGCCACTGCCAAGACCGCCATTGTGGCTGAGCTTGACCATCTTGCCATGCCCGCCATGCCAACCGGCAAAGCTGACAATGCCGTCAGTCACTGCGCGGATCGGCGTGCCATAGGCCGCACCGTAGTCGGTGCCCTGATGCATCCGCGAATAGCCGAGCAGCGGGTGCATCCGCCAGCCGAAACCACTTGTCTTGCGCGCATTGGCGACCGGCATTGTAAAACCGGGCCGCGTCTGGCCGACGCCTGACAGGTCATACCAGTCGGTGCGTCCGCCGACGGTCCACTGGATCATCCGCGTGGCGCGGTTGCCCTGGCTGAGACCGACATAAAGCAGTTTGCCAAATCGCACCTCGCCGGTCGCCGCGCGGTCCCGCTCGACAATCATGTCAAACCGCGCGTCATTATCGATATTGCCGATCGGCACTTTGGGGGCGAGCGCGCGGATATAGTCCTGTGCAATGTCGCTCGGGGCCCCCCCTGCCGTTGCCGCCATGAAGATGCCGCCGCCAACAGGGCCGGATATGCGCAGCGGCGTGCTGTCGATGGCAATTGGCTGGCGGTTCATCACCAGCGCGCCGTTCACGCGGGCAAAACTAACCCTCATGTCGAACCGTGCGCGAAACGCGAGACTGTCCAGCGGACGCGCGATATTTTTGTTCGCGCGACGGCCAAGGCTCAGCGCGAGCGCGGTGCCGGGTGCAATCTGGCCGGGGTTGACGACATCACTGGTCAGGTTGGCAACCTGCCGTGCTTCGGCACTGCCGACGCCCGCGCGTTCGAGGGCACGGGCAAGGCTGTCACCCTGTCCGAGCGACGCCGACAGATCGAGTGTCGGGCGTTCGGGCGTGCCGGTCAGCGCCTGCACGGCGTCGGTCGAGCCCATTTTGCGTCCGGTATCGCCACCCCACGCCAGCGGCGCGATGGATTGGGCACGAGTTTCCTCAAATGCAGCTGC
>JANOZQ010000349.1:0-1666 GCA_031429555.1 Sphingomonas sp.
GGCGATTGTAACTGGAACGCCCACCCCACCTGCGTTCCTGCCGCGCGCAGGCCGAGCACAATCGCGCCCAGTGCGACACAGGTCAGCATGACGCCCACGGTATAGGCCAGCGCCTCGCGCTTCGCCGCGCTTTCGTCGCCACCCGCGCGCGCAAGGCTCAGCGCCTTCAAACTCACAATCGGGAAAACGCACGGCATGACGTTCAGGATCAGACCGCCTAGCACCGCCCCACCGATCGCCAGCAGGATCGCGGTCAGACCGGACGCAGCAGCCGCCCCACCAAGTGGCTTCCCATCGGGCGGCACAACGCCGTCGTTGGCACTTATCGACAGCCCCCGGCCATTGCCCAGCGCCAAGACACCTTCGACCCGCCCGACCGCATCCTTGGGCGCGGGCACAGTCAGGATCAGCAGATCGCCTGACCGGCTGAACCGCTGAGCGGCGGCATCGACCAGCAAACCCGATGTTGCCGGAAAGAAATGTGGTGTCGTGATCTTGGCATCGGCCGGAAACGGGATCGCGAGCCGCATCTGCCCGTTCGCCAGCACCGACGTTGCTGCCGACCCCAGCGGTGCGGGCAGCTTTGCACGGAACCCGTCAATCACTGCCCCCCCATCGCGCGCGCCGTCACCCACCGTAAGGTCAATTGCGAACGTGCCCTTTTCGGGCACGCAAACTTCATCGGTGCACGCTAACCACTCGGCATCGACGCGGATCGGAAACACCGTCCCCTTCGCCAACTTGTCCGATAACGTCAGGTCGAACAGCAACGCATGATTGCCCTCGAACACATAATTCATGAGGTCGGCGACTTTCAAGGTCTGCGGCACCGGAAAAGCAGGCGTGCCAACCGCCACCTGCTTGGGGATCGACCATGTAAAGCGCGGCGCAAAACCTGCTTCGCCGGGGTTCGACCAATAGCCGTGCCAGCCCTTTTCGGTCCGCATGTCGATGGCCAGCGTGATTTTTGATCCGGGTTTCGGCGTACTGCTTTCGGCCACCAGCCGCGGCTGAATATGCGTCTGTGCAACCGCAGGCATTGCAACCAGTGCCAGTAACGCTGTCACTATCCTGAAACACCATACGACCATGCGAGACTCCGTTGCGCGAATGTGCCTAATACGCGCAGGTTACTGCTTTCGATACGGAGATGTTGATGATCCGCTGCCTGATTGGTTTCGCCGCGCTTGCCGTTACCACTGCCGCATCCGCCCAGACAGCCAAACCGAAGCTGCTCGTCGTCATTTCGGTCGATCAATTCTCCGCCGATCTCTTCGCCGAATACCGCGCGCATTTCACCAGCGGCCTGAAACGCCTCGCTCAGGGCGTCGTCTTCCCCAGCGGCTATCAAAGTCATTCAGCAACCGAAACCTGCCCCGGCCATTCGACAATTCTCACCGGCGCCCGCCCCGCGCGAAACGGGATTGTCGCCAACAACTGGATGGATTTGTCCACCCCACGTGCCGATAAAACAATCTATTGTGCCGAAGACGAAAGCGTCGCCGGATCAACCTCGAAGAAATATACCGTTTCTGCCGTTCACCTCAAAGTCCCGACACTCGGCGAGCGGATGAATGCCGCCGACCCGCGCGTCCGCATTGTCTCGGTCGCGGGCAAGGATCGCGCCGCTGTCATGATGGGCGGCCACCGCGTCGATCAGCTCTGG
>JANOZQ010000350.1:0-3269 GCA_031429555.1 Sphingomonas sp.
TAGTTGAAGTCCCATTGGGTCGCGAACGGATCGCGTTGGAATTGCAATGCCGAGCGCCCCGGAACGGTCCGGCTGGTCAGGGCATAGAAGCGCCGCGCCTGACGGAAATCGTTACGCTCGTACCAGCCGCCAAAGCTGAGCTGACCGAAGCCGAAATCGTTCGAATAGCTGCCGAACACCCCTTTGCGCCGGATCGTGTATTCAGTTGTCCGCACCGAGATCGGCACCCCGGTGGGCGACGGTACATAGGGCGTGAACCAGGTGCCCTGCCCGTCATTGTTGTGGAAATAGCCCTTGACCGTGACGCTCCCCTTGTCACCGTCCCCGAGCGGAGCCTCGATACCGACATAGCCGATATAGTCCTTACGCAGACCGGATGCGTCGAAGTAAACATCGTCGGCATCACGATATGGTGCAGGCGTCACCGTCCCGGCCGCAGGATTGAGCTTTGGCGCCCCGGTATATCCGCTATTTGCGCCGACATCGGCAATCAGCACGGCAAGCGCATAATTGTTGGTGATATTGTCAACATTGGCGCCAAGGCGCTGGATGATGTCGAGGCTAAGATCCTGGTAATCCTGCTCGCGGCGATCCGAAAAACTCAAATAACCGGTGATCTTGGCGGCGCCCGCGTCGATGATGCCCTTTGCGTTCGCCACGTGCTGATACTGGCGGCCGAAGCCTTTCCATTTATCGGTCGTTAGATAGCCGTAGGACAGGAAACCGCGCGCGGTTTCGCCGCCGGTATCGACACGCGCGAAACCGCGGATTGTGTTGTCGCTGCCATAGGCGGCGTTGCCATCGATGCCGAAAGTCGATGACGGCTCGCGCGAGGCGAGTTCGATGGTTCCGCCAAGATTGTTGGTCGCTTGCGTGCCGACTGCACCGGCACCCTGCGTCAAGCGGATTGTCCCGACATTTTCGGGGCTGATCGCACGGTTGGTGTGCAGACCGTTGACGTTGCCATAATTCTGGTTGCCAAGCGGGACACCATCAAGTGTGAAGCCCAGCTGGCTCTGGTTAAAGCCACGTACTGTGATCCGCTGCGACCATTCATAGGCACCAAAAGCGTCGGCAGACTGAAAATTCACGCTGGGCAGCTTCTCCAGCGCCTTTAATGCGGTCGTGCCAGCGGCGAGCGGCGCAATGTCAGCCTGACTGATCTCCTGGACCTGCCGCGTCTCACCGCGTCCCGTTACAATGATCTCGCCATCATCGACGGCTGCGGACGGCGTCTGCGCAAACCCCGCTGTGCTCAGCAATAGAGTGGAGGTTCCCATCAACGCGACGCGATACATGCTCTTCATAATAGCCCCTTTATTGATTCGCTCGGCACATTTGGCTTGCCTGAGCGGGGCCGTAGAATGGCGGTGTTACGGCAATACGTCCCGGCCGTGTCAGATGTGTCACAAATAAGGAGCGGCAGGGGATCGCACTTTTACAACCGAATTATCCAACTTTCCGAACATGTGCGGTGCTTGATCGCCTAAGAAAATGAAAGCGGCTTTCGCGCTTTCCTTTGGATCAATGTAACGGTCGCACGACCGCCTTTTGGCAAATGCGGGCGATGCCGTGACGAGAACGCCCTCACTCCCGCTGCAAACCATGCGCCTGAAGTCGTGCTAAACTGCGTGTTGGTTACAGAGGTTACCAGCGCAAAATGCGCGGCCCGACAATCGCTCCGATAATGGCAATGATCGCGATCCCGGCGGTGTACCAAATCAAAAGAAATGTCATCGCCGTCTCGGGACAGTGCAACGAATAAAGCATCGCCGTCATCGCACCCGCCACCAGGCCGACAACGGCACCCGTCAGGCGCGGACGCTGCGGTGCAAATCCAGCGAAGAGACGCAAAAGAATGGCAAGCAAAGGCAACGAAAGTCCGGCAATCAGGATGGGGCATTCGCGCCATGTATCTCCGAAAATCAACGTATTTCGCTGACCGCTAGGCGACGTACAAAGTTCAAAAATGGCCAGCAGGACAAGCGCGCCGACCGGCACCGCGAAAGCTGCCATATTGATGCCTGAAATTTCGGGCCGCGCGAGCTGACGCGCCCCTGCCAATGCGATCAGGGCAAGGCTGGCGGCATAGACCAGCTTTACCCAAAAGTCGAAACCGGCAATCGCGGTCGATAAGTCAGCCCGTAGTCCAATAAGGCCGATAATGAGCGAAAGCACGACGCTGGCACCACCGAGTATAGCCACTGTCAGCCGTCGCTCCAGGCGTTTCGCCGGTACCGGAACAAGCTTGTCCGCGAGCCTGTCAATCAGATTGTCAGTGGATGTCGTCACGGTCTCCCAATCTTTCGCATGAGTGTTTTCAGCCCGCGATGGATTGACACCTTGATGTCGGATTCGCCGATATTTTGCCGTTCGGCGGCCTCGGCGACGCTCAGCCCGTCGAGTTTGACCGCGCGAATGGCCTCCGCCTGTTTCGGTGGCAATGTGTCGAGCAGATTGCCGACATCGATGCCTGCCATAATCGAGTCGCCCGTGCTGTCATCGCCAATCAAATCTTCGGTCAACATGCTCGTCGCGCGCGCCCGCCGGACCAGATCGACAAACTTGTGGTGCGCAATCGCAAAAACCCACGGCGTGAACGGACGCGTGCGATCATAAGTGATCCGCCGGGTATCGATCGCCAGCAACGTCTCCTGCATAATGTCTTCGATGTCCTCCTGTCCCGACGCGACACGACGCCCGAGATATTGCCGCAAAATCGGTACGAGACGTCGCAGCAGGTGCCGATATGCATTCCGGTCGCCATCAAGCGCACTGATCATCAGCGCCTTCAATTCGGGCTCGTCCGGTCTCACGCTTGTCCAGTTCAGTTCGCAGCAGCGGTGATTCCGGTTACAACTGAACCGTTTCTGCGACAAACCCTAGATTTTGCGGCCTGCGATAATCGGGCCGCCAACACCCGACTGAACCAATATTGCGCGGGCGAGACCCGGTTGACCTTTCGGCAGGCTGAATGTTGCACTTCTGCCGTTCCATGCGCCGAGCGTGGACAGACGACGCACGATATTTCGGTGGTTTAGCGTTCGTCCGCCGTTTTCGCCGGCGCGGATCGGCACCGTGACATTGCGCGGGTCATAATCGACGAGCAAGACTTTCGTGTCATTCGCCGCTTTGCCATCACCGACGGTTACGGCATCGCCCTTGCCGATGATATCGGGCGCTCCGGGAGCGCTTCTGTAATTGGCAATGGCGGCTTCGACTTCGCCCTTACGGCTGCCCAATATGGCGGCGCGCCCACCGACGATCAG
>JANOZQ010000351.1:0-1790 GCA_031429555.1 Sphingomonas sp.
GACTGACTATGTCTATGACCTCAACGATGGTTTCGGCCAGCAGGGTACACAGGGTCTGACAGGCTGGTTCGATTCGCTGAACATTCGTTATGGCGACCGCGTATCGATTGACGATCCGTCGGGCAGCCAGATGAACCGCGCGGCCGTCGCTGCCGTGGCGAGCCGCTATAACTTGATGGTTGAAGAAACAGCACCCGTCACGAAAGGCGAGATTGCGCCCGGCATGGTCCGCGTCGTCGTCAGCCGGATGAAAGCCGAAGTGCCAGGCTGCCCCGACTGGAGCCGCTCCTCAATCGGTAATTATAATTCGGATGCACCGTCCAACTATGGTTGCGCAAGCAATGCCAGCTTTGCGGCCATGGTCGCCAATCCGAACGACTTGGTTGATGGTTCACATCGCGGCACGTTCACCGACAACAACACGAACTACCGTGCCATCTACAAACCGAAGGAGGCCAAATAAATGAACGCGCCTTGGTCTCCTGCACGCGCGGGCAATGCCCTGCGTGATCCGTTTACGGCTTTCGTCTGCGATGAAATGACCGCTGAACAGCTGCGTCCGATTGTGACGGAGCTTGGCTGGGCAACCGACAAGATCAACAAGGGCGGCCTGCGCAATGCAGTCCAGACCCTGTCGGTTTCCGCCAGCCCGAACATCCTGTTCGTCGATTTGTCCGAAAGCGGTGATCCGTTGAATGACATCAACGCGCTCGCCGAAGTCTGCGAGCCCGGCACAGTCGTGATCGCGGCAGGTCAGGTCAACGATGTGCGTCTTTATCGTGACCTCGTCGCGAGTGGTATACAGGATTACATCCTCAAGCCGTTCAGCCCCGACCAGTTGCGTGACGCCTTCACGCATGCCCAGGCGGTGTTCAACGCGCCCAAGCATGTCGAAAGCTCGGTCGAACGGCCGCACATCATGACCGCCGTCATCGGCGCACGCGGCGGCGCGGGCGCATCGACTGTGGCAACCTCAGTCGCATGGCTCATGGGCGAACGCGCCCAGCGATCAACGGCCCTTCTCGATCTCGACGTCCATTTCGGTACCGGCGCACTCTCTCTCGATCTCGAGCCAGGTCGCGGCCTGACCGACGCCATTGAAAACCCGAGCCGTATCGACGGACTGTTCATCGAACGAGCGATGGTGAAAGCAAGCGAAAAGCTCGCGATCCTGAGCGCCGAGGCCCCGATTAACCAGCCCATGCTGACCGATGGTGCTGCATTTTACCAACTTCAGGAAGAGATGCGCAGCGCGTTCGAATGCACTGTCATCGATCTTCCGCGTGGTATGCTCGTCCAGCACCCGCATTTGATGCAGGATGTGCAGGCAACGGTGCTTGTCACCGAACTGACTTTGGCATCGGCGCGCGATGCAATCCGTCTGCTGTCATGGCTGAAATCCAATGCACCACAATCAAGTGTGATCGTCGTCGCCAACCGCGTGCCGACCAGCGGTGCTGGAGAGATCAGCCGCAAGGATTTCGAATCGTCGATCGAACGCAAGATTGACTATGTCATTCCCGCTGACCTGAAAGTTGTTACTCAGGCCGCCAAACTCGGCAAAACCGTGGCCGAAGTCGGCAAGGGCACAAAGCTTGGCGGTGTCATTGCCGATCTTGCCAATCGACTGGTGGCGACAGGCGACGAGACTCTTACCGCTGCTGCCAATGCAAAGGATGCAAAGCCAAAAAGCTCGCTCCTCGGCAAGTTGAGCGGGTTCAAATCGATAATGCCCGGCAAGTCCAAGCCTAAAGCAAGCGCGGAATAATCGACATGCCGTCTTTGCCGAT
>JANOZQ010000352.1:0-3068 GCA_031429555.1 Sphingomonas sp.
TTACCGCCCCGCCGCAACGCCTCCCGCCGCCGGTGCCGCAACGGTAAACTCGATCCGCCGGTTGCGCTGGTTGCCCGCCGGGGTTCCCGATGTGTCGAGCGGCTTGGCCGAGCCGTAACCCTGCGCCGTCAGTTGCCCTGCCGCCAGGCCAGCTGCGGTCAGATACTCGTCAACGGCTTTGGCGCGGCTTTCGGACAGCGTCACATTCGCCGCCGCATTGCCCGTGGCATCGGTGTGCCCGCCGACCGACATTTTGAAGTTCGAACAGCGTCCCGCAATTTGAACGAGACTGTCGAGCAACGGTGTGCTGACCGCACGGATCGTAGCCTTGCCGGTGTCGAACTCGACCGTTTTGCCCGCAAGCGCCTTGCTGAAATCGGCATTGCAGCTTGCCGCCGTTGCATTCGGGTCGGCTTTCGGTGCCATGATGGCGGGTGGCGTCATCGACACAGACGCAGGCCATAACGCCGGATTTTCCGCCCGCATCGACACGCCATACATCGGCTTGTTGATGCCATTGTGGCAGGTTGCGCAGTTGATCTTATACGGATCGCCGCCCGGCCCTTTTTGACTGGCCGGCAGAACACCGGCGAGCGGAGTCACGTAGTTTTCGTTCGAATGCTGGACCATCTTGATGCCATACCACGCCAGCGCACGCGTCGGCTGGCTCATGTTCCACGACTGGAACGACCCGCTGTTGTGACAGTAGGTGCAATTAACGCCGAGTCCCGTCGACATTTGCATCATGATGCCATAAACATTTTCGGCATCCTTGGTCGAAACCACATGATCGGGCGAGGGATGGATGCCAAGGTTATTCACCCGTGCCACCATGCTGCTCGATCCGAGCCAGTATTTTGCGGCTGTCCCGCCGGGCAGCGAGGCAAAGCCCACGCGCGGATCGGGCTTGTTCTGGCCCCAGCGCTGCCCGGTGATGGTGCCGTTGCCTTCGGGCCCATCAATCGACCAGCGATTGAGCGGAATGGCATTGCCGCGGTGACAGGTCCAGCATGTCACGCCGGTCTGTTTCACATGGCTGGTATACTGGACGTTGATGTTCTGCGTCATCTGGATCATTTTGCGGGCGGCGACTTTTTGATATTTTTCGTCGGACGCCATGTTTTCCGGATTGTGGCAGTAATTGCAGCCCTGCTCGCTTTCGGGCAGCCCCGCCGGAACAACCCAATTGTTCATGTTTGCCATGAAGTGATTGAAGCGTTCCGTGCTGATCCCACCAAGAACTTGCACATTCTGATAGGTTTCGCTGGCGCGCGGCCCGCTGTCATCGGGCGTTTCATAGATGTTTGCGGGAATCGCCTGTTGCCGCGTTACTTTTGACAAGTTGACGACCTGGTTCATCCCCGTGCCGCGATAACCGTTTTGCGATGTGACTTTCGGGCCGATTTCGCATCCGGCCAAAGCCAGCGACGCACCCGCCGCGATCAGGATTACAAAGCGCGTCTGGGTCATTGTCCTGCCCCCGGCAGTGTTGCGGGATCGACGACCCCGGTGGGTTGATAGATCGGCGCATAGCCATGCTCTTGCGCAAACAGATACCAGTTGTCGACAACCGTGCCGGTCAGCAAAATGCCGATCCCGCCGGTCAGCGTCGTCAGCACCGCGAACCACCATGCCCAGCGGTGGATGGATTCCATCGAGGCATTGAAGCCCATCGTCCAGCGCCAGAACAGGGCAGCACGTTCGGATGCCGTCCCGCGATCGGTAATCTGCTCGATCTCGCGCTCACCGCCGTAACGGCCAACCGCAAGGATCGTCGCGCCGTGCATCGCGAACAACAATGTCGATCCATAAAGGAACGCAATCGAGAGCGCGTGGAAGGGATTGTAGAAGAGATTACCGTACCGGATCGAGAAGGCGGCGGTCCAGTCAAGGTGCGGGAAGATGCCGTAAGGCACAGCTTCGGCCCAACTGCCCATCAGTAAGGGACGGATGAAACCAAGGACCAACATCAGCCAAATCGCGCTCGCAAAGGCCCAGGCAACATGTGTGCCCATGTTGAGCTGGCGCGCGCGGCGATAGGTCCGCGCCCACCAGAGGATGACAGAAAGGGAGAAAAACGCACCGGTCAGAATGAACCAGCCGCCCTCGGCCAGCGGCACGAAGGGACTAAAGCCCCATTTCGGCGCTGGTGGCTCAAGCGCGAGCCAGAACAGTTGCCGGACAAACTGGATCGGATCCCAATTAACCGACGCCAGCATGTTGAGCCCGATGATCTCGAACGCGATCAAGCCGAAAATCAGCGAAAGCGTGCCCAGCGTGCCGAGATAGATCGGCCCGATCTGCGCATTGCCGAGCTTGCCCATCCAGTAGCTGTAACCCGGCTTGCCAACGCGTGCTGCGTTTCCGGCGGGCAGGTCGACGCCCATTTCGGGGGCCCCGCGCAGCTGAACCTGAGTGAAGATATTCTGATAACTAGCCATGACTTATATCTCCCCTCAAGCCCAGACCGGCAGATTCAGCCACCATGTCCACCATTCAGGCCATCCGCGTGTCCAGAACGGTCCGGAGATGATGATGCAGACCGCGCTCCAGAACGCTGCGCTGAGCGCCAGGAACAAGCCAACGCGGTGGATGCCCAGCGTGCCCACCGAATAACCGATCGTATCGCGGAAAAACGTGTCTTCATATTCGGGCGTTTTAACCTCGCCCGAGGGCGGATTGACCGCCGACAGCACCAGCGAACCGTGCAGCGCCAGCGCCAGCACCGTCGTGAAGAAGAACGACACCGCAATCATATGCGCGGGGTTATAGTGGAAGTGCAGATACTGGTATCCGGTGTTCGACACCCAATCGAGGTGGCTGAAAATGCCGTAGGGGAACCCGAAATGCCATGCACCAAGAAGCGCAGGCCGGATGATCACCAGCGAGACATAAGCGAAAATCGCAAAGCCGAACGCGAACGGCACATGGTATCCCATGCCGAGCTTTCGACAGATTTCGACTTCACGCAGCGCCCATGAGACGAACGCCCCGACTGCGCAGATCGTGATGATTTGCCAGAAGCCGCCCTCGAGCAGCGGCGCCAGGCCAAGACCATATTTCAGGTC
>JANOZQ010000353.1:0-2551 GCA_031429555.1 Sphingomonas sp.
ATTGTTGACGGCGAAGAGCGGTTGAGTTTCGCTCAGGTGCACGCCGCTGCAACCGATGTCGCGCACGCGCTCGTTTCGGTCCACGGCGTCAAATTGGGTGACCGTGTCGGTATTGCGATGCGTAATGCGCCGTCCTGGATCGTGCTGTATATGGGCACTTTAATGGCGGGCGGCGTTGCGACGTTGCTGAATGGCTGGTGGCAGGGTGGCGAGTTGTGCGCGGGAATCGCCGACGTCGGCTGCACACTGGCGTTCGCTGATCCGCCGCGTGCCAAGCGGCTGGCGGAATGCGGAAGCCAGCCGGGCTGTGCCATTGTTGTCGTCGATGTTGCGCTCCCGCTTGAACAGGCGCTTGAGCCGGTCCTTAAAAATAGGATAAATGCGACATTGCCTGCCGTCGCGGGCGACGATCTCGCGACGATCCTGTTCACCAGCGGATCGACGGGTCAGTCCAAGGGCGCCTATTCTACGCACCGCGCGGTTGTTCAAGGGACATTCTGCTACATCGCCCAGGCACTCATGCAGCTTCAGATCGGCACCGAGGACGGCACGATCAAGGAACCGCGCCCACAGCATGCCGTGCTGATGACGGTCCCGCTGTTCCACGTCACCGGCGAAGTGCCGATGCTGCTCATCAGCTTTGCCATCGGCCGCAAACTCGTCATGATGCCCAAATGGAATGCTCTTCAGGCAATGCAGCTGATCGAAGCCGAAAAAGTTACCAACTTTACCGGCGTTCCACTGATGAGCTGGGAAATCATGAACCATCCCGACCGCGACAAATATGACCTGTCGACGATTCAGACTTTTGCGGCGGGTGGCGCGCCACGTCCGCCCGAACATGTGCGGCGGTTGAATGACGAAATGCCAGCACCGCCTGCGCTGGGCTATGGGCTGACCGAAACCAACGCGGTGGGCTGCGGATCGTTTTCGTCGAACTATCTCGAAAAACCCAATTCGACAGGGCGGGCCTACAAGCCGCTCGTCGATCTTGCGATCCTCGATGATGCAGGCAACCCAGTGGCACAGGGCGAGCGCGGCGAAGTGTGCATCCGCACGGTCGCCAATTTCAGTGGCTACTGGGGCCGCGAGGATGCGACTGCTGCCGCGATGACTGCCGACGGTTATTTCCGCACCGGTGACATCGGCTATCTCGATGCGGATGGGTATCTGTTCATTGTAGACCGGAAGAAAGACATCATCATTCGCGGCGGCGAGAACATCAGTTGCCAGGAAGTCGAAGCGGCGATCTATGCGCATCCGGCGGTCGCCGAAGTCTGCGTGTTCGGGCTCCCCGACGAACGGCTGGGCGAAATCGTGGGCTCAGTCGTGCATTATCACGCGGGCGAACATGTGAGCGATGAAGCCCTGCTATTCTTCCTGTCCGAACATCTCGCTCCGTTCAAAATACCGGTGCGGATCTGGACCGAAGCAGAACCGCTGCCGAGGTTGGGCACCGAGAAAATCGACAAAGTCGGACTGCGCAACCGCTTTCGCAACGAATTTGCGGCGGAAGTGCAAACCGTCTGAACCGTCGCAATCAACTGTCCAAATCCGTTGACACTATAGAGTGTCAAGTCTAGCCTTCGACTCATGGATGGGTCCGCAACTTTGCTACCAAAACGGGCGTTTCCGGCCCCGCGCGATGTGCTGGCGCTGCTCAAGCCGATCACCTGGTTTCCGCCGATGTGGGCATTCATGTGCGGCGTTGTGTCGTCGGGCGTGGCTGTTGCGGATCGATGGCCGTTTTTGGTTGCAGGCGTGTTGCTGACCGGGCCACTGGTCTGCGGTACTTCGCAGGCTGTCAACGACTGGTTTGATCGGCATGTCGACGCGATAAACGAGCCGAACCGACCGATCCCGTCGGGGCGGATACCCGGCAATTGGGGATTGCGGATTGCAATTATCGGCACGCTGCTGTCGCTGCTCGTCGCATGGGCGACGGGCCCGTGGGTGCTGGCGGGGACAGCGCTGGGGTTAGTCTGCGCATGGATTTACAGCGCGCCGCCGCTGCGGCTGAAGGCCGATGGCTGGTGGGGACCGGCGCTTGTTGCGCTGACCTATGAGGGGCTGACCTGGTTTACCGGCGCGAGCGTAATGCTCGGCACGCTGCCGGGCGTGGAGGTGCTGGCAATTCTCGGCCTCTATAGCCTGGGCGCGCATGGCATCATGACGTTGAATGATTTCAAGGCGGTCGAAGGCGATGTCGCGACGGGCGTGCGGTCGCTGCCGGTGGTGCTCGGCGTCGATAACGCAGCGCGGCTGGCCTGTGTGGTGATGGCCGTGCCGCAGATGATTGTGGTCGGCTTGCTGGCGCAGTGGGGCCACGCAGTTTCGGCTTGGATCGTGGCGGCGCTGCTGGTCGGGCAACTCGGACTGATGACGCGGCTGCTCGCCGATCCGCGGGGCAAGGCACCTTGGTATAATGCGAGCGGAACGACACTCTATGTGCTCGGGATGCTCGCTGCCGCGCTCGGCCTCGGTGGTACGGTATGAGCTGGTTCGCCATTGTCCGGCTTGGCGGGGTTCAGGCCGCCATCGGCGCGATGGT
>JANOZQ010000354.1:0-2935 GCA_031429555.1 Sphingomonas sp.
CGGTCGGGTTATGCGCAACCGAGAAATAGACGCGGAGCAGCGTCGCATAGCTGATCTTGCGCGGATCATAGGTCACACGGATCGCTTCGGCATGGCGCGTCGTTTCGCTGCTGACTTTGTCGTAAGTCGCATCGGCAGCGCGGCCCCCGGCATAGCCCGAAGACACCGCGACCACGCCGTTCAAATGGCTGAACACGGCTTCCATGCCCCAAAAGCATCCCCCCGCCAGCACTGCGGTTGCGCGGCTGCCGGTTGGCGCTGCGTCAACAGCGGGCATCGGCACAAGGACAGTGCGTTCGGCAGCGGTCGTGCCGCTTGAGATGGCGAAAAGGGCAAGCGCACCGAGGGCACCTGCAGCGATCGTTGTTTTCATGGTCATGTCCACAATTCGCGTCCTAACGCGCGTTGGTTACAGCAAGCCCGGCAAAAGCGCGAGCATGGCAATTGCGGCAACGGCGAACCCGCCGAAAAAGAGCTGGGTGAAATCGGATTTAAGGGCATGGCGCATGGTCGGCCTTTCGCAGGGGAGATATTACAAAGACGTAAATTACCTGCAAATGGCTTCACTTAACGTGAACGCAGCGGTTAGCTCAGGTTCATCTGAGTGCGGCGCACGCTTCCTGAATTCGCGTGCATGCATCGGTCAGGATCTCCTCTGACGTTGCATAGCTGACGCGGAACGCCGGGCTCAGCCCGAAAGCTTCGCCATTCACTGCGGCGACGCGCACGTCGTCGAGGAAATAGTCGATCAGGTCCGCATCGCTCTCGATCCGCTTCCCCTTCGGCGCCGTCTTGCCCATGCACCCCGTGGCATCGGGATAGACGTAGAACGCGCCTTCGGGTGTCGGGCAATGCAGGCCGGGTGCGTCGTTGAGCATCCGCACCACGAGATCGCGGCGTTTCAGGAACGCGGCATTGCGTTCCGCCAGAAACGACTGGTCACCGGACAGCGCTGCCGTCGCCGCAGCTTGCGCAATCGAACAGGGATTGCTTGTTGACTGCGATTGCAGTTTGCCCATCGCCTTGATCAGCCATGCCGGCCCGCCGGCATAACCGATCCGCCATCCGGTCATCGAATAGGATTTCGAACAACCATTGATCGTAATCGTGCGATCGTAAAGATCGGGGCACAGCTGTGCGATGGTGGTGAACGGTGTGTCGGCATACCAGATATGCTCGTACATATCGTCGGTCATGATCATGACATGCGGGTGGCGGCGCAGGACTTCACCAAGCGCCATCAATTCGGTTGCCGAATAAGCCGCTCCGGTGGGGTTCGACGGCGAGTTCAGCAATACCCATTTCGTGCGCGGCGTGATTGCGGCCTCAAGCTGTTCGGGCAAAATCTTGTAAAGCTGGTTCGCGCCCGCACTGATGATGACCGGTGTTCCGCCCGCAAAATTCACGATGTCGGGATAACTGACCCAATAGGGCGCGGGGATGATGACTTCGTCGCCCTTGTCCACCGTGGCGACGAACGCGTTGAACAACGTATGCTTGCCGCCGACGTTCACGCTGATTTCGTTGGCCGCATAGGTCAGGTCGTTGTCGCGCAGGAATTTCGCAGCAATCGCCGCTTTCAGTTCGGGCGTGCCGTCGACATTGGTATACTTGGTCTTGCCCGCGCGGATGGCTTCGATGGCGGCTTCTTTCACGAAATCGGGCGTATCGAAATCAGGCTCGCCCGCGCTAAGGCCAATCACGTCGATCCCTTCGCGCATCATCGATAAAACGCGGCTGCTCATTGCCAGCGTCGGCGATGGTTTGATACGGTCGATGGCGGCGGAAAGCTGGGGCACGGCAAATCCCTATGTTGCCGGTTGCCTATAGCGCGACGAGCTTTGCGGGCAACAGGCCGCGAAGCGAATTGCCGATCAGAAAACCATGCGCCAAATCATCAGCCCGCAAATCGGCCTCGCGTGCTTTGCCCGTGCCAATCAAGTCCTGGCGAAGGATACCGCCAAGCAGGCCGCGCGACAACGGCGGGGTATGCAGTATGCCATCGCGCTCGACGAAAATATTGGTGAAACTGCCTTCTGTCAGAAATCCGTCAGGCTGCGTGAACAGGATTTCGAATACGCCGCGCCGCGCCGCATCGTAAAAACCCCGGTCGGTCGTTTTGTGCCGGAGCCGGAAGTCATCGCCATCGACGGGCAGCGCTGCCAGCGCGACACTAACTGGCGCGTCGGGGGTCGGGGGCATCGCCCGCGTCTCGATGGCCATTGCCCCGCTTCGCGCTAGCAACAGTCGAACGCGGGCCGGTTGGCGCAACCGGAACGTCGCGGCCTGCAATTCATTCCGCGCGGCATGGCGGTCGAATGTAAAGCCCAGCACTGCCGCGCTCGCTTTCATGCGCGCCAAATGACCGTCAAGGCGCGTCAATCCGTCGACAGGATCGAACGCCATTGTCTCGACCAGGTCAAAGCGCCGGTCGCTAGCGATAAATGCGCCCTTGGCGAGGCATTCGGCCCATTCATCGGGCGCATTTGAATCGGCGACGACTCCCGAACCAAGGCCAATACGCGCTTCGCCCTCACTCAAGTACAATGTCCGGATCGCAACATTGAATGCCGCCGTCACGCCCCCGGCATCAATCCGCCCGATGCTTCCGGTGTAGACGCCGCGTGGTGCGTGCTCGATTTCGGCAATCGCTTCCATCGCGCGGATTTTGGGCGCACCGGTAATCGAACCGCACGGATAGATGGCGCGGATGATGTCGATGGCGTCATGTCCGTCGACCAGTTCACCGGTCACCGTCGATGTCATCTGGTGCACGGTCGGATAGGTCTCGACTCGGAACAGGTCGGGCACCGCGACGCTCCCCGCTTTGGCAATCCGCGAAAGGTCGTTGCGCAGCAGATCGACGATCATCAGGTTTTCGGCGCGTTGCTTGGGATCGGTCCCGAGCAATTCTGCAGCAGCCCGGTCGGCATCG
>JANOZQ010000355.1:0-5866 GCA_031429555.1 Sphingomonas sp.
GCTGGTCAACCGAGCTTTACGGTCGAGTTCACCGCACGGATCAAGTAGAGCGCTTACGCTCGCTCTTGACCCAGCGCACTGTGCCGGACGAAGCCCGCATCACGACGCTTTCAGTCGTCATCCGCCCGTCGCGCAGCCGCTTGACGCCCGCGAGCAGAGAACCGTCGGTTACACCCGTCGCGGCAAAAATGCAGTCGCCCTTGGCCAGTTCGGTCAGGTCATAGACATGGTCGAGGTCTGTGATCCCCCACTTCCGTGCCCGCGCCCGCTCGTCGTCGTTACGGAACAACAACCGCCCCTTGAACTGCCCACCGACGCAACGCAGTGCGGCCGCTGCCAGCACCCCTTCGGGCGCGCCGCCTGATCCCATATACATATCGATCGTCGTGTCGGGATCAGTCGTCGCAATCACGCCTGCAACATCGCCGTCACCGATCAGCATCACCCCGCACCCAATCGCGCGCAACTCGGCGATCAACTTTTCGTGGCGGGGACGGTCGAGCACGCAGACAATGATTTCATCAGGCTTGACGCCCTTCGCCGCTGCAACCGCAGCCACATTTTCGGTGGCCGTCTTGTTGAGATCAATAATGCCATCGGGATAGCCCGGCCCGACCGCCAGCTTGTCCATGTAAACATCGGGCGCGTTCAGCAGGTTGCCATGCTCCGCCACTGCCAGCACCGCGAGCGCATTCGGTCCCGCTTTCGCCGTGATGGTCGTCCCCTCGAGCGGATCAAGCGCGATGTCGATTTTCGGCCCACTGCCGATGGCCGATCCGACCTTCTCGCCAATATAGAGCATGGGCGCTTCGTCACGCTCGCCCTCTCCGATGACGACGGTGCCGTCCATATAGAGTTCGTTGAGCGCCGCCCGCATGGCCTCGACCGCTGCATGATCCGCCGCCTTCTCGTCGCCGCGCCCGATCAGGGTCGACGCCGCTACCGCCGCCGCCTCGGTCACACGCACCATCTCCAAAACCAATACGCGGTCGAGAACCTGACTTGCAGCTACCATCGAACTATGTTCCTATCGCTTGACTGGCGGCGCGATAGGCGAGGGTTATGACAAAGTCGATAATCGGATTGTTTGTGATGATCGGTATTGCACTTCCGGCGCAAGCCGCGGAACCGCCCGTGCTCCAGAATTATCAAGCGATGACCCGCGTTGAACCGCGCTGCTCCGCACCAAAAGCAGGCAATGAAATCATCGTTTGCGGCCGGCGTCGGGCAGACCGCTGGCGCGTGCCCTATCTGCTCAAAGAAGCGGGCGACCCGTCGATTCAAGATGTCTCAGCGGAACGTGATAGAATCGCCAGCGAACCGCGCGCGCCATGCGGCACCACCGCATTCTTCGCGACCGCCAATTGCGGCAAGGTCGGGCTGAGCGTTAGCACCGCTATCGGTGACGGTGCGGGTGTAAAGTTGCGCCCGCTTGCCGACTAACAAAATGAGACTTAATAGTTAACCCTCGGTGATCGACCACGCCCACGGCTTCTGCACACCAAAGGCGGTAACGTGCGTAGCGTTTGACAGGTTCGCAACCACGAGCAATTTGCGCCGCCCCTTTGTCCGCGTGAATGCCACAACATGCGGGCTGCCGGTTTCAGCGAAAGCCAGCGTCCCGCCAGCCGTGCCGTTCAGCAATGCCGGATGCTTCGCCTTTAGTGTCAGCAACCGCGTATAAAGCGGCACCCGCACATAGTCTTTCCAGTCAATCGCGTCCTTTTCAAAAAAGGCGATGCGCTTGTCGAGTCGCCCTTCCTGTCCGCCATAGACCAGCGGGATACCCGGCAACGTCGCCGCAAGCACCGCGAATGCTTCGAGCCCCGCCCCATATTTCTCGCCATCATGGCCATGCCACGAATTGATGTCGTGGTTGCTTGTGAAGTTCATCCGCCACGCATCGGGCGCGAACGCCGGGTCTGGACTGGCATAATAACGGCGTAGATCGTCGCCGGTCTTCTTGCCTTGCGCGATCTCGACCAGCAGTTCCTGCAACTTCCAGTGATAGGTGGCATCGAATGCCCGCGCATGAAGCCCTGGCTCGGCAGCTTCGGCCAGCATGAACATCGGCTTGATTGCATCCAGTTCGGCCCGCGCCCGCGCCCAGAACGGTTCGGGCATCAGCATGGCAACATCACAGCGAAACCCGTCAATCCCGCCCTCGCGCACCCAGAATTTCATGGCGTCGATCATCGCGGGCCACAGCGCGTCCTGTTTGTAATCGAGCCCGACCACATCGGTCCAATATTCAATCTCACGCCCGTTATCGAAATTATAGCTGACGACTTCGCCCGCCGCATTGCGCTTGTACCAGTCGGGATGCGCCGTGACCCAAGAATGGTCCCACGCCGTGTGGTTCGCGACCCAGTCAAGGATCACTTTGAATCCCATCCCCTGTGACGTGCGGACCATGCGTTTGAAATCGGTCATCGTCCCGAATTCAGGGTTGATCGCGGTATAATCGCGGATCGAATAATAGCTACCGAGCGTGCCCTTGCGGTTTTTCAAACCAATCGGTTGGACGGGCATCAGCCACAGGATTTTGACGCCCATTCTCTTGAGGCGCGGCAGATGCTTCTCAAAGGCGGTAATCGTGCCTTCGGGCGTGAACTGGCGGATGTTTACTTCGTAGATATTGGCGTTTTTGGCCCATGCGACATGCGAGATGCTGACCGGTTGCGACTGTGCTGGGGCAACAAATGCGAGGGCAATCAACGCTAGAATGAAACGAACCATCAGACCAATTCTCCTCGTGCCCGCGCCGCGCGGCCGTAGACCGCCTCGAACAATGGCGACGCCATCAACGTCGTCACAATCGCCATCAGGACCAGCATGGCAAACAACGCAGGCCCAATAATCCCGCGCTGCAGGCCAATGTTGATGACGATGAGTTCCATCAACCCGCGCGCGTTCATCAGTGCGCCGATGCCCATGGCCGAGGCATGATCCTGCCCACCCAGCCGTGCCGCCGCATAGCACGCACCGCCCTTAGCGATGATCGACGCCGCAAGGAGAGCAAGCGTCACGGAGAGCAGTTCGGGATTGGTCACCAACGACAATTCGGTGTGCAGCCCTGAATAGGTGAAGAAGAAAGGGAGGAGCAGGACGACAACCACAGGCTCGAGTTTCGCCCGCAAGCCATCGGCAAACATCCCGCGCGGCATGGCCGTCCCCAGCAGAAATCCACCGAAAACGGCATGGATACCAATTGCATCCATCGCCCAGGCCGACATCATGAACAGCATCAGCGAGATCGCAAGAAGATTATGGTCGACGCCCTTCACCGCTTCAGCCGCTGGTCCCAGCCACGCGAGCAGCCGCGGCGCGATGAACACCATCACCAGCGCAAAACCAATCCCGCCGCCAATTGCCAGCACCGCGACCATCGGCCCGTCACCAAAACTCGCCAGCACCAGTGCGATCAATATCCACGCGCCCGCATCATCGATGGCACCCGCCGACAATGACAATGTGCCCATCGACGTGCCGCTCAACCCGCGCTCGTGGATGATCCGCGCGAGCATCGGGAACGCCGTGATCGCAATGGCGGCCCCCATGAACAACGTCGCTTCGACTTGCGTCACTTTAGGCGTGAACAGCCCGTCCATGCCCATCAGCCACGGCGTCATGAAAACGGCCGCGAGGAACGGTGCGGCCATACCCGCAATCGAAACCGCAGCCGCTGCACGACCGCTGGCACGAAACGCGTTGCGGTCAAACCCGAGACCCACAAGAAACATGTACATGCCGACGCCAAGCTGGGCGATCACGAACAGGACGGGTTTTGATTCGGGCGGAAAAATAAATGCCTGAATCTGCGGCGCGACCAGCCCGAACAGGCTCGGTCCAAGCAGCACGCCGGCAATCATCTCGCCCACAACGCGCGGTTGCGAAAACCAGCGCTGCCCTGCCGTCCCAACCAATCGGCAGACGACCAGGATGACAGCGGTTTGCAGGAAAAACGCGATGCTGAGTTGCGCTGGTGTCATGCAGCGGCTCTAGACCAGTCCGGCGAGGACAGCACCATGCGCCGGAAAGTTTCTTGCACACCCCGCGATAAACGCATCGACCTTCGCCATGTCTGCAAGCGCGAGATCCGGCTCGGGCGGCTTCAGCTTCGCGTCGTCCGGATAGGTACCATAGCCACCGAGCAGGCAATGCCACGACAGCGACGGATAATAGCGGCCAATGTCCTGCGCCGCGATTTCCGCGCACAGGTCGCCGCCCTGAAACCAGCAGGTCACGACGCCCTTGAGCGAATCCGACAAATTCTGGTTCGCCGCATTGGCGCGCCAATAATCCGTGTCGGTGCGCTGGTTCATCCGGTAATGCGCCACGATGTAGTCGCGGATCCCTTCGTAACGCGCCGCGATCTCCGTATTGAAACGCTCGGCGTCGCGATTGGTGAAATTGCCTGCCGCGAACGCCTCGATAAATCCTTCAACCGTCGCCTGAACGATGTGAAGTGCCGTTGCCTCAAGCGGTTCAATAAACCCCTGTGCGAGACCAACGGCAAGACAGTTCTTGACCCAACTCCGCCGGACCTGACCCACGTTCATTTTCAAATGTCGTGCGGGCACATCGCTGTCGAGCATTCCCAGATGCGTGCGCAATTCGGTCTCGGCGTCGTCCGCCGACTTGAACGAAGACGAATAGACATAGCCATTGCCGGTCCGGTTAGTCAGCGGGATTTTCCATACCCACCCCGCCTGCAATGCCGTCGCCTGTGTGTCACAAGGCAGCGGTCCCGGATCGTTCGGCGTTGGCATTGCGATGGCACTGTCATTGAACAGGTTGCTCGCGAAGGGCAGAAACGGTTCACCCAGTGCTTGCTGTATTATGGTTGCACGAAAGCCGCTCGCGTCGATGAAGAAATCGCCCCCAATCCTTTCGTCGGTATCGGTCATCAGCGCGGACACATTGCCCGTCTCATCCAAAACCACTTCGCGCACAGTGCGCGGCAAATGCTTGACCCCAAGTGTCTTCGCTGCATGGTCGCGCAGGAACATCCCCACCAGCGTCGCATCGAAATGATAACCATAGCCAATGTCGAACGGAAAGTTCGCAGGCGCGATCGGCCCCAGCCGCTCGCGTGCCAGCCGTGCGGTCAGAAAGAAACGATCCGGATGCGCCCAGACGTCACGCCCCGTCCGCCGCGCGCGTGTCTGGAAGTAATATTTCGCGGCGGTGTGCCCGTCGATCTCGGTCTGGAACGGATGAAAATACCGCTCGAACCCCGCGCGCGTTGACCAGCCATGAAAGCTGATGCCCGTCTTGTAGGTTGCATGACACGCCAGCATCCAGTCGCGCTCGGCAATCCCCAAAGTGTCGAACATCGCTTTCAGTTGCGGCGTCGATCCCTCGCCAACGCCGATGATCCCGATGTCGGGCGATTCCACAACGGTGACGCTGACGTTGCGGTCACGCCAGCGATGTGCGATCAGATTGGCGGCCATCCACCCTGCCGTTCCGCCGCCGAGCACGACAATGCGGAACGGCGCATCCGCCATCAGGCGATCTGTTCGGCGATGAGCGCTCCGAACGGCGGCAATGCCCAGCCGTCAGCCCCATTAACGCCCTCGGTCATGCGCCAGCGGTCGCGTTGCGCTGGTTCCCAAGCACGGACATCCGCGCTGAAGTTAAAGACGCACAGTAAACGCTGGGTCGTTGATGTGCGTTCAAAGGCGAGCACATCGTCCGATGCTTCGATCATCGTGATGCTACCCGAACGCAGCGCGTCACTGGCATTGCGAAAGGCAACCAGCCGCCGCGTCAGCAACAGCACTGACCGTAAGTCACTCTCCTGCACATCAACGGCGGCTGCCTGATTATCCTCGCCCAGCGGCAGCCAAGGTTCGCCTAC
>JANOZQ010000356.1:0-15118 GCA_031429555.1 Sphingomonas sp.
TTGCCGATGCAGACGAAATCATCGTGACGGCCACCAAGCGCGAACAGACACTGCAGGATGTGCCGATTTCGGTTTCGGTTACGGGTTCGGACACGGTGGAAAAGGCGCAAATTCGCGACCTGATCGACCTGCAATCAGTCGTGCCGTCGCTAAAAGTGTCGCAGCTCAACGCGACGGGCCAGACGAACTTCATCATCCGCGGTTTCGGCAACGGCAATGGTAACGACGGCATCGAAAGTTCGGTCGGCGTCTTCATCGACGGCGTCTATCGTGCGCGCACGTCGGCGGCGCTCGACGATCTTCCCGAAATCGAACGCATCGAAGTGCTGCGCGGCCCGCAGTCGACGCTGTTCGGCAAGAACGTATCGGCGGGTGCGATTAGCATCGTTACCAAAAAGCCTCAGTTTGACTGGGGCGGAAAAGCCGAAATCAGCCTTGGCAACTATGGCTTGATCAACCCGAAGGCCACCATCACGGGGCCGTTGGGTGAAACACTTGCGTTCCGCCTGTCGGGCAGCGTCAATTCACGCGAAGGCTATTTCTTCAACACGACGACCAAAGGCGACGCAAATAACCGCAACCGCTGGTCGCTGCGTGCTGATGTCCTTTTCGAACCGTCGGCTGACTTTTCGCTCCGCATCATCGGCGACTACAACCTGATCAAAGAGCAATGCTGCGGCGTGACTGGTTTGCGTAACGGGCCAGCGACGCTGGCCATCGGCGGCGTCCTCGGCAAGCCGATTTCAAACACTTCGAATATTTTCAGCCGCAATATCGTGTTCGATGCGAACCCGCAAAATCGGCTCGTGGGCAAGGGCCTGTCGGGACAGATCGACTGGAACCTAGGCTTTGCCAAGCTGACGTCGATCACTGCCTATCGCAACCAAGTTAACCAGTCCGATCAGGACGTCGATTTCACTGGCGCTGACATTATCACGAACAAGACGGCGAACGAGATTTCGACATTCACGCAGGAGTTCCGCCTCGCGTCGGAGAATGACGGGCCGTTCAGCTGGCTTGTCGGCGGATTTTTTCAGGACGAGAAAGTCGATACAGCGCGTGACATTCGCTACGGCAATGATACGCGCGCGTTCGCCAACGCACTTTCGAGCGGCCTGATCACGACGCTCGAAGCGTTGCAGAATGTCACCAACCCGACAATCATCCCCGGTCGAACCTACTTCCAGGCCGGTCAGGGCATTTCGGACGCCTACAAGCTGAAGCAGCAGTCCTATTCGCTGTTCGGGCAGGCGGATTTCAAGGTCACCGAGCGTCTGACTGTAACCGGCGGACTTGCCTATCTGCATGATCGCAAGGCAGCAGTGTCAAATGTCGTGCTTAACGACCCATTCTCGTCGCTTGACCTCGATAACATTCCCGGACTTGGCTTTATTCCGCTGGCGACTCCATCGGTTGCACCGTTGGTCGGCTGCCTGTTGCAGAAGGGCTTTGTTCCAACTGGCCCGAATTTGCCGACAGGATTATTCGGCGGTAAGCTCGGCTCGCGCCTTCCCGGCCCGGGCAGTGCACCGTGCCCCGTTTCACCCGGTGGCGTTAATCCGTTCAACCTGACCGGTGTGCAGTTCTTCTATCCAGACCCCGACGCCCTTGGCAATAATATCGCTGGTCCGGTGAATTTCCCCAACGCCAACGAAACGGGCATTTTCAGCGGTAGCAAGGTGACCTACGCGGGTCGCGTTGCGTATGATTTTGACATTGTAAACGTTTATGTCAGCTACTCGACGGGCTGGAAAGCGACTGCCGTCAACCTGTCATCGGACAGCCGTCCCGCCAACAATGGTGTCGGTCGATCTGCTGCACCGGAAGAAGTTACAGTCTACGAAGCAGGCGTAAAAGCCAAGTTCCGCGGCGGCTTCTTCAATCTTGCGGTCTTCAAGCAGGAGATCAAGGGCTTCCAGTCGAACGGCTTTACCGGCCTTGGCTATGCCCTCGTCAATGCGGGCAAACAGTCTGTGAAGGGCTTCGAAGTCGACGCGGCCTATCGCCCCGCTCCATGGCTCGCGCTGACCGGGGCGGTCACCTACCTCGACGGCAAATATGACTCGTTTACGCAGGCGCCGTGCTTCTCTTACGACACCGTCCGTTGTCCTCGTAATGCGCAAGGCATATTGAAACCGTCACGTGACTTGACGGGTACGCGTCCGGCCGGTGTGCCAGAATGGAGCGGTTCGGTTTCTGCGACGCTCAGCCAGAACCTGACCGACACACTGAGCGCGTATTTCCGCGGCGAGTTCGACTATACGAGTGATACCTATCTGTCCGAAACGACGCCCGCAAATTTGGCAACCTATGGTTCGAGCAACGTCAATCTGAGCATCGGGTTCGAAGATAGCGAAGCCAAGCTCGAAGTCATGGGCTGGGTCCGCAACTTGACCAATGACGATGCCCTGCTCGCGACGTTCCCGACCGTGGGTCAGGGTTTCCCCGAGCCCGCGAGCTACAGCGGCTACCCCAACCAGCCGCGCACTTATGGCGTGACGCTGCGCAAGACCTTCTAATCCGCCATCCCTCAACGGGTCGCAGAACCCCGGCATGGCGACATGCCGGGGTTTTGTGTGTCTATCGTTCTTTTTCTGTTCCTCGGAAAGACTCTAATCCCTACCGTAAGACGTTCGAATACAACGATTTTTAAGACGCGGACGCAGCACCGCCGGGCATCGACCGATCAAGGGGAACTTGCAAATCATGGGAGACGACGTGACGTCGTCTAGGTTCAATGAAAGTCCCGCGATTTCGGCAGTACGCGGACGTCGCGCGGGTGGCGGCCGCGCGGGTATTGTGGTTGAAGGAATGCGTCTGCCGGGGACAATAGCGGGTTAGCGTCGTGCGTGTCCGACAGGCGCGACAAGTTGCTGGTGCGGTCGTGAATACGCGCTGCCATCAAGTGGATCACGCCTTCGGGGCTACGCTGTACTTCACCTTCGACCAGCATCAACCGCGCCGTCATGACTTCGCGGCGAAGCGTTTCGAACAGTCGCGCCCAAATCACAATATTGGTGACACCGGTTTCATCCTCGATCGTCACGAAAATCGCATTGCCTTTGCCGGGGCGCTGGCGGACGAGAACGATTCCGGCGGTTTTGACACGGGCACCATTTTTTGCTGCCGAAGTTTGTGCGCAGGTCAGCACGCCTTCCTCCGCAAAGCCGGCACGCAGGAACGCCATCGGATGGCCTTTCAGCGACAGTCGGATCGTCTGGTAATCGGCGGCAACATGTTCACCCGGCGACATAAGCGGCAAACAAACCTCAGGTTCGACCGCGAGTTCGCGCGCATCGGCAGCGGCAAACAGCGGCAGCGTATCGGTCGGTATGCGTCGGGCATCCCATAATGCACCCCTTCGGTCGAGATCGATGGAGCGAAAGGCATCGGCATCGGCCAGCAGGCGCAAGGCGCGCGATGGCAAGCCCGCATTGCGTGCCAGTGCTTCAATGCTTTCGAATGGGCGGGTCGCCACGATCCGGTCTGCCCAGATTTTGCGAAAACCATCAATCTGCCGCAAACCAAGTCGAAGCGCGCCACTTTCCAAACTGCTGTCCCATGTGCTGGCATTAACATCGATAGCGCGTACTTCGACATCATGTTCCTGCGCATCGCGAACAATTTGAGCGGGGGCGTAGAACCCCATCGGTTGTGAATTCAGGAGGGCGCAGGCGAATACGGCCGGCTGATGGCATTTGATCCACGATGACACATAGACCAGCCGTGCGAACGATAACGCATGACTTTCGGGGAAACCGTAACTGCCGAACCCTTCGATCTGTTTGTAGCACCGCACGGCGAAGTCGCGCTCATAGCCGCGCGCGACCATCCCGCCGACCAGCTTTTCGTGAAACTTGTCCATACCCCCGACATGGCGAAACGTGGCCATCGCACGACGGAGCTGGTTAGCCTCCGACGGCGTGAAGTCAGCGGCGACAATGGCGAGCTTCATTGCCTGCTCCTGAAACAGAGGGACGCCGTAAGTTTCCCCAAGCAACGTGCGGAGTTCGTTTGGATCGTGCGGCGGTTTGGGCGACGGGAACTCGGCCGTTTCGATGCCCGAGCGCCGTCGCAGATACGGATGGACCATGTCGCCCTGGATCGGCCCGGGCCTCACGATCGCGACCTGCACGGTCAGGTCATAGAGTTTGCGGGGTTTGAGGCGCGGCAGCATGTTTATTTGCGCCCGGCTCTCAACCTGAAACACCCCGATGCTGTCGCCCTTGCACAACATATCATACACAGCGGGATCATTGGCATCCAGATCGACTTCCAGCGTATGGTCACCCAGCCCGTGCCTCCGCATCAGGTCGAATGCTTTGCGAATGCAGGTCAGCATGCCGAGCGCAAGCACATCAACCTTCATCAGGCCTAGGGCGTCGATGTCGTCCTTATCCCATTCGATAAAAGTACGGTCCGGCATTGCTGCGTTATGAATCGGAACGGTCTCGTCAAGGCGGTCCTGCGTCAGTACAAAACCGCCGACGTGCTGACCCAGATGACGCGGGAAGCCGAGTAATCTACCGACGATCATGTTCAGCCGCGCGATCTCCGTATTTTCCAGGTCGAACCCGGTTTCGGCAATCCGCTTTTCTTCGATACTGCTGGCATGGCTGCCCCACACGGTCGAACTCAAACGGTTGGTAACGTCCTCGCTCAGCCCAAGCACCTTGCCGACTTCGCGCACGGCGCTGCGCGGGCGGTAATGCGCAACAGTTGCCGCAATCCCGGCGCGATGCCGACCGTAGCGACGATAAACATATTGAATGACCTCCTCGCGACGTTCATGCTCGAAGTCGACATCGATATCGGGGGGCTCGTTGCGGTCGGCAGAAACAAAGCGCGAGAACAGCAGATTGTGCTCGACTGGATCAACCGACGTAATCCCGAGCAAAAAGCACACGACCGAATTCGCCGCTGAGCCACGCCCCTGACACAGGATCGGCGGGGTCTGCGCCCTTGCGAATGCGACGAGATCGTGCACTGTCAGAAAATAATAAGCGTAGTTTTGTTGTCGGATGAGGCCGAATTCTTCGCGCAACAGGGTGCGCAGTTTTTCGGGCAGGCGAGCGCGTTTGTAACGGTCGCGTGCGGCGCGCATCGTCATGCGGATCAACCAGCCCATGGGTGACCAGCCCGATGGCACAGGCTCGTGCGGATATTCGTAGCGCAGGTCGTCAAGGGTGAAGTTGACACAATCCATGAGCACCGGAATCTGCGCGATGGCGTCTGGGGCATCGGCAAACAAGCGTGCCATTTCGGAGGTGCTTTTAAGGTGGCGCTCGGCATTGGCGGCAAGCATGCGCCCCGCATCCTGGATGACCGTCTTTTCGCGGATGCAAGTGATCACATCCTGCAAAGGACGGTCGCCGGGGTTCGCATAAAGCGGGGCATTGATCGCGATCAGCGGAATGCCGGTTTCAGCAGACAGTGCCTTCAACGCCGCCAGCCGCCGTTTGTCACGTCCGTTACGGTGCATTGTCGCGCCAAGCCAAGTCTGGCCGGGATTAAGCAGGTTCAAGCGGTCAAGAATCCCTTTGTCGCCTTCGATGACGATCAAAACCATATCGGCCAGAATCAAGACAAGATCGTCGTAATACAGGGTACAGTCGCCCTTGGCAGCGCGTAGATTGCCGGTGGTCAGCAGCCGGGTCAGCCGCCCCCAACCTGACCTTGTCGTTGGGTAAATAATGATGTCGGGCGTGCCGTCGGCAAAGACGAGGCGACTACCGACGATCAGTTTGAAATCGACCAGCGCTCCCGCATCCGCCACTGCGTCGCGCAACGCAACATGCGCACGTACGACGCCCGCGACAGTGTTGCGGTCGGCAATTCCGATCCCGGTATGCCCGAGAGACAGTGCTGTCGCGACCATTTCCGATGGATGCGATGCACCATGCAGAAACGAATAATTGGTTGCAGCGGCAAGCTCGGCAAAACTCATGCGAACAGCCCATGCAGATACCAGTCAGGATGCGGTTTCTCGGCGCCGTAAAGCCCATGACGGAACAGCCAATATCGCCGCCCGCGCACATCCTCGACGCGGTAATAGTCACGGGTCAGCCCGCCATTGTCACGGCGCATCCACCATTCGGCGGCAATCCGCTCTGGCCCTTCGTGCCGCGCGACTTCATGCATCGCCCGCCGCCACTTGAACCGGCGCGGCGGTCCATCAGGAACTTCGGCGATAACTTCAATTCGGTGTGGTGGTTCGAAGAGATGGATCGGCCGGAGGGGTGTTTCGCCAATTTCGGGTTTGGGCCACTTTCCCACCTTACATATTTCCACCGCCGGAAATTCAAGCACCGCCTGTTCGGGAATATGTGTGTCCACAGCCGCGAATCGGCGAACGCGGTTACGGCCCAGACGCGTGCTTAGCCGGTCGATCAATGTCGCCAATTCGCGGTCGGTCACTTTACCGCCATCGAGTCTGAGTTGATCGTGCGCGAGAAGCTCGACAACATGAACCGAAAGCCGGATCATGTCATAGCCGAAGCCCGGATCAAGCGGATCGGCAAGCGCGTCGATGCGTTCCCGAAACAGCCGGTCGAGAACAGCAGCTTCACGCACTGGCTGCCCGGTTTCCACCGAAACCCGAGCGACGTGGCCGTCACTGCGGAAGAGAGCAGCCGAAAACCGACGCCCGCCGATGCCGCGTTCGGACAGGGTCACGGCAGCTTCCTGAACCAGCTGCGCAATTGTCGTCAACATGTCGTCTGTCCGAGCGATTGGTTCTGCAAACCGTGCCTCAGTCTCGATCTCAGCGAGTATCCGGCGTGGCGTGATGCGAACATCCACTTCGCCGATCAGGCGCGCAAGCAATACGGGCAGATCTTGACCGAACCGGGCTGCAAGCGGTGCCGAGGGCAGCTTTATGAGATCGTCGATTGTTTTCAACCCGGCCCGCCCGAGCGCAACATGGATATCGGGGCCGACGCGGAGCGCCATAACCGGAAGGGAACGCACATTATCCCCGCCATGCCGCGCCAAAGCCGCTGCCGCGTCGGGCGTGGTTGCAATCGCGACGCGCGCCGTCAGTCCAAACCGGTCCAGCCGTTCTGCCAGATTTTGCGCCAGTCCCTGCTCTCCATCTGTGAAATGATGAACGCATCCGGTGATATCTAGGATAAGGCCATGCGGCGGGTCGGTGGCCACCATCGGCGAGTAACAGTCGCAAGCCTCAGCCAGCCAATCGAGAAGTGCCGTGTCAGCGCGGGCGTCGACATCGAAAACAATAAGTTCGGGGACGCGTGCCCGTGCATCGGCAAGCGTAATGCCCGGTGTCAGTCCGAGCCTCAGAGCCGCGCTATCGACCGCAGCCAAACGCATGCTTCCCTGGAGTTTTTCAACCAGTACAAAAGGCGCGTTAGGCAGCGTGCCTGTGGTTGATCGGGTGCGTTTTATCCGTTCCGAGGGCAGAAAAGGCAGAAACACCGCCAGATAACGGCGCGAAACTTCTTGTGTCACGGTTCCACTCCAAACGGGTTTCGAACCCGGCAATGCCGCCACGGTGCCGGAGCAAGGTAATGTCAAAGGCGGGATAGCCGGGGGCGTTGGCTGCGAGCGGGAACGAGGGCGCAGTGGCCACTTGCCACCGTGTTTGTGCCGCGCTTGGCATTGGTTGGGCATCCACGCGTAGCAACAATGTCAGCACACCCGATGCTGCCGCCGCCATCGACAGCCTTCGAGATGCTGTCAGGTCGAGCAATGGAGCCTTTCCCCACGGTTCGATCAATACCGCGCCAATCTGCCCGCATTTGACAATATCGGCCCCGGCGCGAAGCAGCGAGAGCAAATCAGGCGCATCAACCAGAACCAGATCATGCGGGTCGATGCCGAGTTCGACAAGCCCGGCAGCGTGGACGTGCCCGGTGTATCGCCCGCACCGGTTTTCACGAACCCACACAATGGGACGATGTGAAGGGCAAGCGCGCATCGCAATCATCACGGCGAAAGCAGCAGCGGCGCTGCTATCCTCGCCCGATGCCGCAAAGACCTCGTGCAGCGCCCGCTGGGCCAATCCGCCATCGATACGGCGATCGATCGCATCGGTTCCGAATGTTACCGGGCTCCCTGAAAATACGCCGAATTTAACAGCCTGTGGCCGAAGGGCTTGTTGTAATTCCGGGCGAAGTCGGCGAATCATAATGTTCTTATTATGTTCTAATTTCCGTGTTGGCTAGCTCCCACAAGCTCTGCTGGTTGGTCTTTGCGAAGTTTGAAGGCTGTAAATTTTGCTGCCTGGCGAAGCGCTCAGTCAAGATGACAGTCAGATTGACTAATGCCCGCCAATCGGCGCGCTGCCGACCTTAGGACGGGGCGCGATCCAGACGACCGCTCCCGCCACTGCAAAGACGCAGGCCGACAGGACGAAAACATGAAGAACGCCGATTGTTGCGGTCTGGGCATCAACGAGCCGTTCGATTACGCCGCGCCCTTGATCAGCAGTCAGTCCGCCCGCCTGAAGCTGCGCCATCGTCGCGGTTGTTCCGTTAAGCGTTCCGACTGCCTCGGCTCGTGCCGTGCGACTGGCGTTGTCCCACAATGTCGTTGCGATTGCAGTGCCGATAGCGCCAGACAACGTCCGTACAAAACTCATAAGCCCTGCCGCCGATGCTGTATCACGCGGGTTTACGCTCCCCATTGCGAGTGCAGTCAGCCCAATAAAAAAGAACGGCATGCCAATACCTTGCAACATCTGCGGCAGCGCGTAGGTCCAATATGTTGCATCAACAATCCACTGCGCACGCAGCAGGGAAATGGCACCCATCCACAGGATGCCGACACTAATCATTATGCGCACGTCAATTCTGCCGACCAGCCTTGCCGCAACCGGCGATAACGCCACGGCACCGACACCAACCCAAGCGACAGTCAGTCCAGCTTGCGTCGCTGTATAGCCAACGACAGACTGAAGCCAAAGCGGCGTGAGCACGACCGACGAAAAGAACGCGGCATAACCGATCGAGATTGCCGCGGTTGCCGCGCTGAAGCTGCGATTACCGAAAATTCGCAACGCCACGATGGGATCGGGATGCGTCAGTTCCCAGATCAGGAATACCGCAAACGAAATTGCCGCAACAACGGCCAGCCCGACAATCCATACTGATGAAAACCAGTCATTTTCGCGCCCAGTATCGAGCATGATCTGGAATGATCCGACTGCGAGGACGAGCAGTGCCAGGCCGACAAGGTCGATGGCACGCCTAGCGATCGGCGTTTCATAGCTTGCGGTCAGGCTGCGGGCGACGAAGAAGACGAAGACGACGATTGGCAAGTTTATGAAAAAAATCCACGGCCACGACCAGCCGTCACTGATATAGCCGCCAAGGATCGGTCCAAAAATTGGCGCCGCCGTCGTCGTCATTGCCCAGACGGTGATCGCGACCGAGGCTTTTTCCTTGGGAAAGATGCGTAGCAATAACGTCTGTGTAAGTGGCATCAGCGGTCCACCTAAAAGGCCCTGCAGGATGCGAAAGAAAATCAGCATTTCGAGCGTTCGCGACACGCCACAAAGAAACGAAAAAATACCAAAGCCGACAATCGACACGGTGAACCAGCGCACCGAGCCGAAGCGTGATGCCAGCCACCCGGTCAGCGGTACGCTGATCGCGTCGGCTACTGCATAGCTGGTGATCGCCCACGTGCCCTGTGTCGGCGAAACCGCGAGACTTCCGGCAATATGCGGGATCGAGACATTGGCAATTGCCGTGTCGAGCACAACCACGAAATTCGCCAGAGCAAGGCCAAAGGCCGTGATAAATAGGCGTGCGCCTGTCAGCGGCGGACAATCTTCGGTCGGCGTTTTCGATGCCACTGGCTTAACGCTCGCGAGTGTCGATGGTGGCGGTCATGGACAAGCCGACACGCAACGGGTGCTCTCGCAGTTCGCCCGGCTCGAGCTGGATACGCACCGGCAACCGCTGAACGACCTTGACCCAATTGCCGGTCGCATTCTGTGCCGGAATCAGCGCAAATGCCGCACCGGTACCGCCCGCAAAGCCGACGACGCGGCCATGATAGACGACGTCGCTGCCATAAAAATCGCTCGTCAGTTCCACCGACTGGCCGGGCCGAACTCGACGCAGCTGGCCTTCCTTGTAGTTTGCATCGACATATGCCGTTGCGACCGGGACCAGTGTCATGATCGTTGCGCCAGCGGCAATACGCTGGCCGATTTGAACTTGCCGGTTGGTAACGATGCCGTCAATCGGCGCGCGAATGACAGTGCGCGCAAGGTTCAGCCGTGCCGCCGCGAGTTTCGCCTGCGCCGCTGCTACGTCCGGGGTGGTATCAATGGTTGTCCCGCGCACAAGTGCATCGCTCGCGGCAACGTCACTGACCGCCGAGGCGCTCGTTGCTTGTGCTGCCGCGATCCCGGCCTGCGCAAGGTCACGCCCGGCACGCGCCGTGGCGAAGGCTGCACGGCTGGCACTCAATTCGTCCGCAGACACCGCGCCGCTACCGCTCAGCGCTTCGCGCCGTGACAATTCGATCCGCGCACGCTCAAAATTTGCATTGGCTTCCGCCAGTCTGGCTCGTGCCTGACCAATGTCCGCATTACGGGACAGCTGGCGCGAACGTGCTGCACCAACTGTTGCCTGTGCCTGACCAAAGCGCTGACGCGCCATGAACAGCGCAGCTTCGGCAGTCGCTACGTCGACTTTTGCGTCGGCGGGGTCGAGTATGACCAGGATGTCGCCACGCTTCACCGCCTGCGTTCCCGCCACCCGAACTTCGGCGACCGGTCCGCTGACAAGCGCTGTTACCTGTGCCGTATCGGCGCCGACATAGGCATTATCAGTTTCGACACGGCCCGACTGGGTCACGAAATACCAGACACCCAAGAGGATTGCCGCAACAATCACAACAATGCCCAATATCGTCAGCAGGCGGCGTCGCCGGTTTGCTGGGATCACCGGCAAGGGTAATACCTCGACGGAAAGCTCTGCGCGCGAAGCGTCTGCCATCAGCTGGCTCCTTGACTTGTCGGTGTTCGGTAACCGCCGCCAAGTGCACGGATCAAGCCAATGTCGAGTGCGGTTCGACGCGCCTCGAGATCGGTAACGGCGCGGCGCAGCGCAAGAACCGTATCGTCGGCCGTCAAAACGGGAAGCTGATTTGACAGACCGCCACGGTAGCGCAGATCGGCAACCTGGCGTGCGTATTCCGCACTGCGCAGCGCAAGACGCAAATTGGTGATGCGAGCGTCGGCGCTTGAGCGGCTGACGATGGCATCGGCAACTTCGCGCAGCGCGGTCAGCAATATGCTGTCATAGCGTGCGACAGCGCTGTCATAGTCTGCGCGCGCGCCACGGTATCGCCCTTGAATGCGCCCGGCATCGAAAATGGGCAAACTGGCGGCAAGTCCGCCGTTGCCGTAGGTCGAGCCGCCTGCAAAGAGATTGCCGAGGCCCAGCGATTGCAATCCGGCCAGCGCCGAAAGTCCGATATTTGGGTAAAAATCGGCGCGCGCAACGCGGATGCGGTCACCCGCTGCCTCTGCCCGTAGTCGTGCCGCGACGAGATCGGGGCGTCGTCCGACAAGGTCGATACCGACATTTGCGGGTACGCCAAGCGGCATGACAATGAGCGAGGGTCGCGCGATCGTATCGCCACGATCAGGTCCAGCGCCGACCAACGCCGCGAGGCGGTGACGGGTCAGCGTAATTGCTTCGTCAAGCGCCGTGACATCGGCGCGCGCCTGCGGCACCCGCGCCTCGGCTTGCGCCTGACCACCGCGCGTCTCGCTGCCAACCTGAACCCGTTTTGCGGTGAGCGTCGCCGTCGCTAGGCGAATGTCCACTGCTTTCACGGCGACATCACGCTGGTCGTAATATTGCGCAAGGTCGGCGTAGGCTGTTGCAATTGCTGTCGTCAGCATCAGTCGCGTTTGTGCGGCATCGACCTGTGCCGCAGCCACCTCGCCGCGCGCCGCACGGAGCTGCGCGCGGTTTCGACCCCACAAATCAAGGTCGAACGTCACCGACGCTGTCAGGCGCCCCGTATCTTGTATCCCGGGAGGTACGAATTGCGGTGGAATACCCAGATTTTTGCTTTGCTGTGCGCCACCGACAGCACCGTCAATCGTAAACCTTGGTCCAAGCGCGGCACCGGCCTGTTGCGCAAGCGCCTCAGCCGAGGCAACCCGTGCAGCCGCGACCGCTACATCGGGCGATCCTGCCAGCCCTTCATCAATTAAACCATTGAGTTTCACATCGCCCATTGCCTGCCACCAGGCGTCGGCGGGCCAACTGCCGTTCTGAGGTAGCAAAAGCTGCGACGGCGCGCGTATCACAGGGGCCGTCGTCAATCGTGGAACGGGAGCACAGGCAGCGATACTGACAACAAGGAGCAGGGATGCGCGCATGGTTTTGATCGCTAACAGTACTATGCAATATCGGTTCCTATCGACGGAGCAAAATAGGTTGTCAATTGAAATGATACCAGATGGTATTGTAACGCTGCGTGCAGCGGATAGTCGGAGCGAGCGACGTCAAGTTTTTATCGACGCCGCCCGCACGCTGTTCTTTGCGCTCGGTTATGCCGGCACCGCGATGTCCACAGTCGCGACGAAAGTCGGCGGGTCGAAAACGACGCTGTGGACTTATTTTCCGTCGAAACAGGATCTATTTGCTGCTGTTGTGGATGATATCGTCGAGCGATACGGCAGCGCGCTCGAGGTCGACCTTCAACCGCAGCGCGATGTCGAAGATGCACTGCGTGCGTTTGGCGCCGCCATGATGGCAACCGTGCTGTCGCCTCCCATCCTCGATCTGCACCGGCTGGTGATTGGAGAGGCCGGACGCTTCCCGGAGATTGGCCAGCTCTTTTACGAACGCGGTGCAAAACGTGGCAAGGCAAAGCTTGCAACCTTTATTGGGTCCGCCATGTCGCAGGGTCGGCTTCGCAACGGTGATCCGATGGTGGCCGCACAGCACTTCGCCTTTATGTGTCAGTCGGGCTATCATCAGCTTTGCCTTTTTGGCGTGACTGCTCCCATTGTCGGCGCAGATGTTGCCAGTGACGTTGACGCCGCAATCGATGCATTTATGCGCGCATGGAAAATATGAGACGTCAGATTTGATCGATGCGTCAGCTATGTCTTATGGAGCTATGCGGATTGATTGGGCCGTTCTGATCGATCATCAGCACCGGGTCATCTGGCGACGTTGAGTAGTTTCCGACTCTGACGCCTTCGCGCAGAGGCTTTAACGATGACATGATGACCGTCGATATGATGACTCATCTGCCAGTCCTGTTGCGACCCGACCCGTCTCGCGTCGTAATCCGCCCGTTCATCCCGGCTGAAGCGCGAGTCGATAACGCCGCCGACAACCGACCGCGCGCTCAGCGGATTGCCGATAGGGTTCTCGCGCTCTGCGAGGCCGAAATGAGAGGGGAGCTTGGGCGCGTAACCGCGAGTCTGACGGAACGACACAACGACATCGAGCACGTTCTGATGCGGCGCTTTCGAGAGGTTAATGGCCTGCTGATCGATCATTGCTCGACGAGCAATGCACAGATGTTACTGATCGGTGCTTATTTCAGCGAGGAATATGCATTCGAGGCGGCGGCGCTGTTTAACCCGAGTATTGTCGAGCATCCCGATCAAACGGGCATGTCGGCCGGCGCATTGCGGTTCGTATTATCGCTGCGCAGCATCGGCGAGGGGCATGTATCGTCGATTGCCTTTCGAACCGGTATCTGCGCTGCCGACGGAGCGGTAACCGTCGATCCGCCGGGCCTTCAGGCGATTTCGCCACGGATCGAAAATATTCCCGGCGGCGCGCCTGACGATCCCGGTGTTCGGCTGTTTTGTGCAGACGGCGGGGACTTGTCGGGGGTTGTGATCTTTCCCGTCACGCGTCACCAGCAGCATGGTCTCGAAGACCTGCGGATGGTCCGATTTACCGATGATGACGGCAATGTGTCGTATCTGGGCACTTATACGGCATTCAGCGGGCAAGCGATCCGGCAGGAACTGCTTCGCACGGCCGATTTCGAGACGTTCGAACTAAATGCACTGCGTGGGGATGCAACCGCGCACAAGGGGATGGCGCTCTTCCCGCGCCGCATCGCCGGGCGCTACGCCATGCTGGGGCGACAGGATCATGAAAACATCTGGTTTTTGACATCCGACGATCTTTATGACTGGAACGGCGGGATCAAATTGATGGCACCGCAACAGTCTTGGGAATTCATTCAGATCGGCAATTGCGGTTCACCGATCGAAATCGACGAAGGTTGGTTGGTCATCACGCACGGCGTCGGTGCAGTGAGGAATTATTGCATCGGTGCCTGTTTGCTGGACCGAGACGATCCGACCAAACTGCTCGGCCGCGTTCAGTATCCGCTGGTGCGCCCGACAACCGAGCAGCGCTACGGTTATGTTCCGAACGTGGCTTATACATGTGGCGCGATGGTTCATTGCCGGACACTGGTCCTGCCCTACGCACTTGCAGACAGCTTCACGACCTTCGCAACAGTGCCGATAGATACGTTACTTGCGGCGATGACGTAGGTAGAATCCGAAACTGGAGCACGACGCACTGAGGGCTTACCGTCATCGACTAGAGGTCGATAAAATGAATGCGAGTGCAATCCCCATGCGGCACGCCGTAATCCTGTGCCATCCCGATCCAGACAGTTTCAATGCGTCGGTCGCAGAGCGGTATTGTCAAAGCGTGCGCGAAGTCGGGCACGAAGTGATCCTGCGCGATCTGTATCGGATGGATTTCGATCCAGTCCTCAAATCAAATGAGCGACCGCATTTGGGCACCATGGCAATCGCAGACGACGTTGCAGCCGAAATCGACGAAATTCGTTCCGCCGATGTATTCGTCCTTGTCTACCCGATATGGTTCGGAACGCCGCCTGCAATGTTGAAAGGCTATGTGGAGCGCGTGTTTGGTGCAGGATTCGACCATCGGGCCATGCGCGAGCCAAAGCGTCACAGCTTCATGGCCGACAAACATCTCGTCAGCCTGTCATCGTCGGGTAACTCAATCCAATGGTTCGAGGAACAAGGCGCATGGCTGTCACTCCGGAATGTGTTCGACCATTATCTCGCAACGGCCTTTTCGATGGCATCCGAGGAACACATTCATTTTTC
>JANOZQ010000357.1:0-7528 GCA_031429555.1 Sphingomonas sp.
GCCAACCGCAAGCGCGGCCGGCGGCACGATCAACTACCGCACAATCAAGCCATCCGAAGAGCCCAGCGCCTATCTTCAGGGTTCGATCGGTGATTTCAGCTTTGCCCGCGGACTTGCGGTTTTCCAGTCGGGGTCGTTCACGCCGTTCGGCACACAGCTGCTCGGCTCCGCATCATTCTCCGGCAATGACAAATTCCGTGGCCGCGGCGCAATTGCAAAGCAGCAGTTCAACGGCCGCCTCTATCAGCCCATCGGCGACAATGGCGATTTCATCTCGGTGGCAGCGCACTACAACCAGAACCGCAACAACGCTTATCTCGCGCTCACCATTCCGCAGGTGAACACAAATTACTTCCTCGATTTCAATGACAGCTGCCTTCGTCCGACGCCAGGTGTCGGTGCACAAAATGAGGGAGCGGGTGCTGCTGCTGCTTGCAGTAACTTCTACGGTAACCGAACCAATCCTTCGAACACCGGCAATATCCGCATCAACTCGCGCTTCACAATATCTGATGGCCTCACGCTGACGGTCGATCCCAGCTTCCAGTATGTTCTGGCAACCGGCGGCGGACAGACGTTCACCCAGCTCGAAAATAATGCCATTTTGCGTGGCTCGTTGACAACGTCGCCCGGTGTCGATCTGAACGGCGACGGTGATTTCGTCGATACAATTCGTTTGCATGCGCCGGCCGTGACAAACACACGTCGTTATGGTTTGCTTGCTTCGTTGCGTTGGGACGTATCGGAAAATCACTATGTCCGCATCGCTTATGCCTATGACCGCGCGCGCCATCGCCAGACCGGCGATTATGCCCAGCTGGACAACCTCGGCGGCGTCATCACGCCATTCGGTGGTTATGACGGCGTCCGCGTCCGTGCGGCTGACGGGTTCGCGCTTCAGAACCGTGATCGCCTGTCCTATGCCATGCTCAACCAGATCTCGGGCGAATATCGCGGCAAGTTCTTCGACAACCGCCTGACGGTTGTGCTCGGTGTACGCGCACCGTTTTTCCAGCGTGATCTGAACCAATATTGCTTTACGCAAACGTCAAACATTACTGGCGCAGGCGGTCCGGGTGCGGGCTTCTTCCTGTGCACCAGCCAGCCTGTCTCAACACTGCGGGTTATTGGGCCAAACGACCCAGTGCCAACCACAGGAGCACAAGCATTTCTCGCGCCGTTTAAGGCTCAGTATAAGTATAACAAACTGCTGCCAAACCTTGGCCTGACCGCAGAGATCGCCGATAACCTCACGATCTACGGCAGCTATGCAAAAGGGTTTTCGGCGCCACGCACCGACAATCTTTACCGTGCAACCTTTGTAAAGGTTCAGCCGGAAACGACAGACAACTTTGACGCCGGTATTCGCTACACCACACCGCGGGTTCAGGCCGTGCTCGGTGGCTTCGTCAACAAGTTCAAGAACCGCATCCAGAGCTCGTTCGATCAGGACACCGGCATTACGCTCGACCGCAACATCGGCGATGTCGACATCAAGGGTGCCGAACTCAGCATCGCGGTCAAGCCGTTCAGCTGGTTCTCGTTCCGTGGTTTCGGATCATACATCGACGCGCGGTTGAAGTCGGACATCCAGACCGGCGCGACGACCTTCATTGCGACAAAAGGCAAGTTCCTCGTCGAGACACCCGAATGGCAATATGGGTATAGCGCGACCGCCGAATTTGGACCAGTTTCGGTCACGGGTCAGTTCAAACATGTTGGTTCGCGCTGGGCAACCGACGTGAACGATCTGCGAGTGCCGTCGTACAACCTGTTTGATCTCAATGCGCGTGTTTCGCTTCGCGACTTCGGCCTCGAAAAAACCTATTTCGAAGTAAAGGTCAACAACCTGTTCGACGCGCGTTATCTGGGCAGCATCAACTCTGCCACCGTGAACAATGCGGGCAATACCGCGACGAGCTACTTTGTCGGTTCGCCACGCACAGTTCAGGGCACCGTCCGCGTCGGCTTCTAACGGGAGCTGAAAGCAAACGCGAAGGCCGTCGTTCCCACCGGAACGGCGGCCTTTTTTATTACTGCGCCAATGTAATCATAGACCGCAACGGCTTCGCCATCACGCGCCTTAACATCGGCTCGAAAAATGCCAGCGGCTCGCTGTCATAATCGGGATCGAATGCCGCCTGGTCATAGGCACGACAAAATTCCTCGCACGCATCCCAATGCACATGGCCCCGGTGAACATCGCGCGCGTCGCGGTCCATCCCCAGAAAATGGAAATAATAATTGCCCTGGAAAAGCCCGTGCTGTGCGCAGATCCAATGCTCTTCCTCGCTGACGAAGGGCTTGATCATCGCAGCGGCTATATCAGGGTGGTTATAGGTGCCGATGGTATCACCAATGTCGTGGATCAGCGCCATCACGACATAGGTTTCGGGGCGCCCGTCACGATGCGCGCGCGTCGCGGTTTGCAGACAATGCTGTAACCGGTCGATGGGAAAGCCGCCGAAATCGCCCTCAAGCAGCTTCAGATGCGTCAGGACGCGGTCGGGCAATTTCTGCGCAAAGCCCAGATATTGGCTCGCGATGATCGACCAGTCTTCCTGCGTCCCTTCCTCGAAATTGCGGAACTTCGCGCGGGGGCTATCTTCGCTGTCAGCCATTTCGACTCTCCTAGGTGACGCAGCATAATCACTTGGTTCAATTATCCAAATGGTTCCGCTACACCTATCCATAATGGCCGCCACACCTCCCACCCCTGCCACCTTCTTTGCCGACAAGAACCGTGCGTTCTGGATGCTGCAGGCCGCCGGCTGGGCGGGCTATCTCCTGCTCCGCGCGGCACAGGGTGTGGCGAACGGGATGACGATTTCGTTCTTCATCCCCGTTCTGGTCTCGACCGCCACCGGCTATTCGCTCACTCTCGTCATGGCCGCTGTTTATCGCTGGCTCATCCTCAAATCCCCGATCGTCATCTGGACCGGTACGCTCGCTACGGTCGCTGTCGGCGTCAGTGCCTATTCGATCATCGACGCCTGGGTTTTCTCGATGATCAACCGCGGCGGCGTTTTCGAAGGGGGTCTCGTGCTCGGCACGGTCCTCATCAACGGCCTGCTGCTCGGCGCGTGGTCCGCGCTCTATTACGGCATCAATTTCTTCCTGATCGCCGAGCGCCAGACGATCCAGCTTTTGAAACTCGAAGCGATGGCGTCGTCCGCCCAGCTTGCCATGTTGCGCTACCAGCTCAACCCGCATTTCCTGTTCAACACGTTGAACAGCATTTCGACGCTGGTTCTGCTCAAACAAACCGACCGCGCCAATGCAATGCTCAGCCGCCTGTCGTCCTTTCTGCGCTATACGCTCGTCAACGAAAGCGAAACGCAAGTGACGCTCGAACAAGAAATCGAGACGCTGAAGCTCTATCTCGACATCGAAAAAATGCGCTTCGAGGAGCGCCTGCGCGCCTCGTTCGATCTCGATCCCGCCGCCGCAACCGCGCGCCTGCCCTCGCTGCTCCTGCAACCGCTTGTCGAAAACGCCGTCAAATATGCAGTGACCCCCATGGAGGAAGGCGCCGACATTGCCGTCACGGCGCGCCTCGTCGGGGATCGCGTCCACATCACCGTGTCGGACACCGGACCGGGGTTGAATGACAACGCGGTTCGGCCCAGTTATTCGACCGGGGTTGGCCTCGCCAACATCCGCGACCGGCTCAATCAAGCATTCGGCGCGGATCACCGGTTCGAGACACGCAACCAACCGGGGGGTGGGTTCGTTGTCACGGTGGAAATACCGTTTTTGACGCAAAACCAGATGCAAGAGGCCGCATGACCATCCGCACCATACTCGTCGACGATGAAAAACTGGCCATTCAGGGGCTGCAACACCGCCTCGGCGCACATGCCGATGTCGAGATTATCGACACCTGCCTGAACGGGCGAGAGGCGATCCGCGCAATCAAGACGCACAAACCCGATCTTGTGTTCCTCGACATCCAGATGCCGGGCTTCGACGGTTTTTCGGTGGTCTCGGGCCTGATGGAAGTCGAGCCACCGCTGTTCGTTTTCGTGACCGCCTACAGCGACCATGCGCTGCGCGCGTTCGAGGCCGACGCCACCGATTACCTCATGAAACCCGTCGACGAACAACGCCTCGCCGACACGCTCGACCGGGTCCGCCAGCGCCTCCACGAGAAACGCGGCGTCGAACAGGCTGAACAACTCATGGAAGCGCTCACCGAACACGCGCCCGAAGCCGCCGAGGAAATCACCGAAGGCACCGATACGCTGGCGGCAAACCGGTTCGAGAAGCTGATCAACATCAAGGATCGCGGCCAGATTTTCCGCGTCGACGTCGACACCATCGAACGCATCGATGCCGCGGGTGATTATATGTGCATCTATACCGGCGACAACACGCTGATCCTGCGCGAAACGATGAAAGATCTTGAACGGCGGCTGGACCCGCGCCGCTTCCAGCGCATCCACCGCTCGACGATCGTCAATCTTGATCTCGTCAAGCAGGTCAAGCCGCACACCAACGGCGAATGCTTCCTGGTTTTGGATTCAGGGGCGCAGGTTAAGGTTTCGCGAAGCTACCGCGATGTGGTGGCGCGGTTCGTGCATTAAGCCTTTATCGAAGGGCTGGCGATCTGCCGTCTGCGACAGCGTAGCATTACGCCAGAAAAGGCAAAGCCAATCGTCATAATGGCCCAAGTGGACGGTTCGGGCACCGCCGTAGCATTAACAGCGGTCAAGCTCACCGAATTTGAAATAACAAAACTATTGAATAATCCAGGTGCCGTGTAGAAGAAAAACCCAGCTTGAGGATTTGCGCTGTTGGCATTGAAGATGCTCATCGCGAAGTCAGTAGTGATTCCAATGGGTGTCACGCTCACGCCATTCCGCGCGCCTCCGACATCAAGAAATGGCCGCCCGGGCGCGTAGCTGAACGCCAGCGAGAAGGGTGCGATTGGCAAATCGAGACTGTGAAGGGTGATCCCGTTTGTCTCGTCCGCATAGGTTAGGGTATCATCGAATTGTAGGGTAAATGACCCCGATACCGACGTGTAGGGCAAAACCGTACCAGGTACCGAATAGACAAAATTACTCGCCGAAAATGTAAAGGTCTTCGCGATGGTCGCGGCCGACGCCGGCATCGCCTGTCCCAAGACAAATCCCGTCAAAACCGCCTTAATGATGGTACGCATAAACTATCCTCCGACCGCAGAAACATAATTGATTGCGGCACCGGCGCAACGTCGAAACGCAGCTAAGTTACTCCACGGCTGGCACATTCTGGGACATTGATCAGCGACCAACCAACCGCGTCCGAAACCAGTCGGCGAGTTCGTCCTCGCTGAGGTCGCCTGATGCGAGCGCGATGAAAGCTACAACCAGCTCCGCTTCGCTGGCATCGAGCGCATAGCCGTTCAGCACCAGAAAAGTTTCGCTGACAACCGCCGCAGTCCGCTTGTTGCCGTCCACGAACGGATGATTGCGCGCGATCCCGAAAGCATAGGTTGCCGCGAGTGCCGCTGCATCGGGCTCGCCATAAGCCGCTAGATTGGGCGCGCGCGCCATCGCGCTGTCGAGCAAGCGTTCGTCGCGAACGCCGTCACCGCCGCCATGTTCGGCAAGCTGCTCGCGATGCGCGGCAAGCGCGACATCGGTCGCGACCCAAATCCAGTCTACCATCTGAATTTACTTGGCGAGTTCGCGCAAGGCCAGCTTGCGCCGCTCCATCACGTCACGCGCAATCGCCATCTGCGCCTCGAAATCGGGACGGTGCGGCGTTAGCTTAATACCGTTGCCAACTTCAGTCGCCTCAACATAATCGCCTGCCTCGGCGCCGAGCTTTTTCAGCAACTCCTTTGGCAAGATAACCCCCATCGAATGTCCGATCTTGATGACTTTGAGCGGCATGTTCATACAGGCGTTATAACACAAATCACGCAAATTGCAACAACGCCAGCATTTTCACGTCAATCACAACGCCCTGCCCGCGCTTGTTCGCGATAAACCCCGCCACATCGGCCATTGCCACGCGGTGCACGGTAATATCCTCCCCCGGCACCCCGCCGCCATCGCCAACCTTGGTCAATCCATGCGCGCGGACCAGTGTGAATGTCTCGCTGACCATCCCCGGTGACGAGGCGAACGTGCCGATAATCTCGATCCGCGCGGCACGATACCCTGTTTCTTCCACCAACTCGCGCGCCGCCGACGCGGCAACATCCTCGCCTTCGGTTTCATCCCCGACCAAACCAGCGGGCAATTCCAGACACTGCGCTTGCAGAGGCACCCGCCATTGCTCGACCAGCAACACGTGTCCGTCTTCAATCGCAAGGATCACTGCCGCGCCGATCCCGCGCGCACGCCCCACATATTCCCACGGGCCGCGCCGCTTGGTCGTGATATATTTGCCCTGCCATACGACTTCTTCGGGCGCGTCGCTCAAAGCTCGATCACCCGATCTGAAAGCTCGTTCTTGTCGTCATCGGCACGTGGCAAGTGCCCGGCCAGAATAGCGCCGACCTTCTCGACTGCCGCAATCATCCCGTCGGTCACGCGGCCCGCCGCGACATGTTCGATCATCGCCGCCATTGCGTCGCCCCAATCGGTGTCGGGGACGCGGGTGTAGATCGCTTCGTCGGCGACAATCTCGGCCATATGCTCGCCCATCGACAGATAGATCAGGATACCCGTCCGCCCTGTCGTCCGTTTCTCGGTGCCAACCTTGAACAGCTGAATCGCGCGCCGCCGCACCCGACGCCGCCGCGTTGCCTTGGGCGTCAGCGCGAGCCGCAACGGCATGATCGCCAACGTGTAACGCACGATCAGGAACACCAGCGCCATCAGGAAGAAAATCAGCACATAGATCGCGGGCATTTCGCGCTCGCCCCACCCGCTGGTGACAAGATGCAGGAGCGCATCAGGCCACGCCGGAAATGCGGCGAACAGGATCGGCACGAGCAGCATCGCAAGGATCGCATAATGCAGCCCGACATCGTGATAGGCATCGGACCGGTCGGCAATGATCGTAACAATTTCGCCTGCTGTGCCTTCCTCGGCCGCGCGGACAGCATTGCTCAACCGATCATGGTCGCTGGGTTCGATATGCATCACCATCCCCCCGACGCGCCGCCGCCGCCGCCCGAGCCGCCACCGCCCGAAAACCCGCCACCGCCGCCGCCACCGAAGCCTCCGCCACCGCCCCAGCCGCCGCCATCATTGTCGCGGCTGTTTATGGCTGCATTGATCGCGCTCCACAGGATGACTTCGCCGATCCCGCTGCCGCCGCCGCGTCCCCCGATGCCCCGATGCCGCCGTCCGCCAACGCTGCGCAAAAGCGGCAGAATCACGAACAGCCCGATGAAGATGAAAAAGATGAATGCACCCGGGATGCCGCCGCTGTCGGGCTGCCGTGCCTGTGCCTGTGCCGCCCGCGCGGTGGCTTCTTCGGGCGGCAGTTTGATCTGCGCCGCAATCGCGTCGACTCCTGCATCGATCCCGCCGGGATAATCACCTGTTTTGAATTTCGGAATGATAATCGAATTGATAATCACACT
>JANOZQ010000358.1:0-2745 GCA_031429555.1 Sphingomonas sp.
CGCAACGGGCATGCCCATGCCGATGCCCGAAATACCCGCAGCCACGCTTGCCATCTCTGGTGCATCGGCGCGTCCCTGCCAGCTCGACAAGTCAACGCTATGATATTGCCGAAATCCGAGCGGTGCAGCGGTCCCGTCCAACGACACTGGCACCAGCCGCTTGTGGTCACGGGCGTGGGCGGCTTCGTCCCGCACCCAGTCGGATTCCACCGACGTCGATGACCACACGACGATCACCGCATCCGCCGCGTCCAGCTTCGCCTCGATCATCTTGGCAAACCCTGCGCCGCCTTCGATCAGCGCATCCCACCAGACGTCATAACCCCGGGCGGTCAGCGCAGCTGCGAGCGGTGCAACGCGCGGTCGGTCGGCACGCGCATAGCTGATGAAAACCATCGCATGCGGCGTCGTCGCTGTTGCTTCGTGTTCGAGAATCGGCATGGTCCCCATCCCAGCATGCTTGACTGTAGCCGATCACACGGGCCAACGGAATGCCCGATGAATTTCAGGGGATTAGGTCGATGTGGAGCCAAACATTTATTCTTGCTGACCGGATCAAAACGGCGCTGCTGTTGTGGATCGGCGCGCTGATTACCGCCGCAACAGCATCGGACCAGTTCGATTCGTCAAGCGCATCGACGTTGCCGCTCAGCATATTGGCCGTCTTTGCGCAGACCTATATCGTGACGGCAGCCTTGCGTGTGGGCCTTGATCCCGCTGCACAGGCCGCGATCCGTCCCCTCTTCGGGCGGGTATTCGGGATCAGCATCGTGACGACACTGGCGATTTTGCTGGGCGGTCTGCTGCTTGTTATCCCCGGCGTGTTCCTTCTCATCCGCTGGTGGGTGACAGTGCCTATCGCGCTTGACCGTGACGTTGGCGTGACCGAGGCCATGCGCGAAAGCTGGGAACTGACCGCGCCGCACTGGGCAGCAATAATGGGCCTGTTTCTTGTCCTGTTGGCTTTCATAGCGATTCCGTTGACGGGGCTGTTTTTTCTGGGCGGGTTGGACGAAGAAGTTGTATCGATCCCAATGTCATTGGCCATGAACAGCGTGATTTACATCGGAACGATGATCGGGACGGTCAGCACAGTTGCCGCCTACCGCACGATCTACCAACCGGTGGCTGCGCTGCGTGAAGTCTTCGAATAACCCCCTTGACGATGCCCTGAACAGCCCGCCACCCTCGCACGCACACGTAAGGGACGCTTTTTTCACCCATGCAACTCGTTATTGTTGAATCGCCGGCCAAAGCCAAAACCATCGAAGGCTATCTGGGCAAGGACTTCCGCGTCCTCGCTTCCTATGGCCACATCCGTGACCTGCCGCCCAAAGACGGATCGGTGAACCCTGACGAAGGGTTTGCGATGGAGTGGGAAAACTACGCTGACAAGGCCAAGCAGCTGAAAGCCATAACCGATCTGGCGAAAGGTGCTGATCGGCTGATCCTCGCAACCGATCCGGATCGTGAGGGCGAGGCGATTTCGTGGCATGTCCGAGAAGTGCTGGCCAAGAAAAAAGTGCTGCCCAAGGATGTGGCGCGGGTGACATTTAATGCGATCACCAAGACGGCGGTGCTGGAGGCGATGGCTGCCCCGCGTGCACTTGATGATGACCTAATCGACGCCTATCGTGCGCGGCGAGCATTGGACTATTTGGTTGGTTTTACGCTATCGCCGGTACTGTGGCGGAAATTGCCGGGAGCGAAGTCGGCGGGGCGGGTTCAGTCGGTCACGCTGAGAATGATCGTTGATCGTGAACGTGAGATCGAAGCTTTTCGGGCGCAGGAATATTGGTCGGTCGTCGCCGATCTCGAACATGACGGGACAGCGTTTCTCGGTCGGTTGGTGCGCTGGAAAGGTGACAAGATCGACCGCTTGACCATCGGCAGCGAAGACGATGCGATGGCCGCGAAGGCAGCGGTCGAGAGCGGTCACTTCACGGTGCAGGACGTCGAGACAAAGCCGTTGACCCGCAATCCACCGCCGCCGTTCACGACGTCGACATTGCAACAGGAAGCTGCGCGCAAGCTCGGCTTTTCGGCAAGCCACACCATGCGGCTGGCGCAGGGACTCTATGAGGATGGCGCAATTACCTACATGCGCACCGACGGCGTCCAGATGGACGGCAGCGCCATTTCCGCGGCGCGTGGGGCCATCGCCAAGCGTTACGATGCGTCCTATGTCCCCGATAAACCGCGAGTTTACACGACCAAGGCCAAGAACGCGCAGGAAGCGCATGAAGCGATCCGTCCGACGGATTTTGGCAAGGAGCGTGCGGGTTCCGGCGATCATGCAAAGCTTTACGAACTGGTCTTCAAACGCGCGACTGCGAGCCAGATGGCATCAGCACGGCTTGAACGTACCAGTATCGAAATGACCGATGGCACAGGGCAGACTGCGTTGCGCGCGACAGGGCAGGTCGTATTGTTCCCGGGATATCTAGCCTTGTACGAAGAGGGTCGCGACGACAGCGATGACGAGGATGCACGTCGGCTGCCGCGGCTGTCGACGGGCGATGCGCCGGCCAAGAAAGCAGTGAACGCCGAACAGCATTTCACGCAACCCCCACCGCGTTATTCGGAAGCCAGTTTGGTTAAACGGATGGAGGAGCTCGGCATCGGGCGGCCATCGACCTATGCGTCGATCCTCCAGACGTTGAAGGATCGCGATTATGTTTCAACCGACAAGAACCGCTTCGCGCCGAGCGAAAGCGGACGCTTGGTCACCGCCTTCCTTGAGCG
>JANOZQ010000359.1:0-1670 GCA_031429555.1 Sphingomonas sp.
CACAAAGCGCACTCGCGTGACAGGGTCAAGACGCATCTTTGATTGTCGGGCGAAGCGCTCTATCTAATGCGCATGGCCATCCTGCCCCGCCCTTCCTCGCCGCTTGCTGCTTGGCGCGATTTCCGCGAGTTCGTGGGCCAGCCGCGCAAGCACAAGATTGTGTTTGCCGCGCTGTCTTTCTCGCTTCCGGCTGTCATTTTCTGGGCGATGATCCGCGAAGCCAAAATCGACGAAGTCTGGGTGCCGCCAACGATCATCTACGTCAAACAATGGCCCGCCAGCCGCACGGCGGCCGAAGTGCGCGCGCAACAGGCGAAGGATAAACCCGCCGAGCTGGCTGCCAAAAAAGCGCGCGAGGACGCCGCCGAAGCGCGACGCCAGTCTTACCGCCGGCTGGCCAACAACATGGGCATCGACGTCGACAAGCAGCGCAAATGAACGCCTCAGGGGGCGATTGGGATGCGCGCTGGATGGGCGCTGCGATTGCACTGGCCACGCGGGCGCGCGGACGGACATGGCCCAATCCCAATGTCGGGTGCGTGATTGTTCGTGAGGGTCGCGTTGTCGGACGCGGCGTGACGGCAAACGGCGGAAGACCGCATGCCGAAGCGGTGGCTTTGTCGCAGGCAGGTGCGGCGGCGCGGGGGGCAACACTTTACACCACACTGGAACCGTGCGCGCATGCGAGCGAGCGCGGGCCAACATGCAGCGACCTGATTGTTCAGGCGGGTGTGGCGCGGGTCGTGATCGCGGTGCGCGATCCCGACGTGCGCACGAATGGTAATGGTGCAGCACGATTGCACGATGCTGGAATTGTTGTTGTCGAAGGGATCGAAACTGCCGAAGCCAGCCGCGCGATGGCCGGGTTCCTGACGCGGCAGCGATTTGGTCGCCCGCATGTGACGCTGAAACTTGCCCTGTCGCTCGACGCCTGCATCGCGCGCGCAAATGGTGAAAGCCAGTGGATCACCGGCCCCGAAGCGCGTGCGCACGGGCATCTGGAGCGATCAAGGGTTGAAGCGATACTCGTCGGGCGCGGGACGTTCGAGGCGGATGCGCCAAGGCTCGATGTGCGGCTGGCAGGATTGGAGGGACGCAGTCCGAAACGTTTTGTCCTTACGACAGGGCGCGCGCCCGACGGGTGGAGCTTAATCGCACAGCCCGAGGATATTGCCACCATCCCCGCCGACCATGTGCTTGTCGAAGGGGGCGCAGGCGCCGCATCGTCATTCCTTGCCGTAGACCTCGTTGACCGCCTCCTCATTTACCGTGCACCCATCTTGATCGGCGGCGGCAAGCCGGGCCTGAATGACATCGGCCTGACAGCGCTGTCCGACGCGCATGGGCGGTGGCGCGCGGTCGATTCGCGGATGCTGGGCAACGACCGGCTCGACATTTACGAGCGGGTGCGGGATTAGGAGCGGATGTTCACCGGCATCATCACCGACATTGGCACCATCCGCAGCACCGAACAACGCGGCGACCTGCGCATCGTGATCGAAACCGCTTATGACACCGCGACCGTCGCGATGGGTGCGTCGATTGCCTGTTCAGGCGCGTGCATGACGGTGGTCGATAAAGGACCGGGGTGGTTCGCGGTCGATATGTCGGGCGAAAGCGTGTCGTGCACCGCGCCGGGGATGTGGGTCGCCAGTGGTCGGCTCAACCTC
>JANOZQ010000360.1:0-2730 GCA_031429555.1 Sphingomonas sp.
CATTTTGGCGATCAGGCGGTGCGACGCAATCATCCGTTGCTGCGGGTCGGTGATGTCGGTTGAGTCATGATAAAATGCCGACAGCGCACCGACGACGCCACACATGATCGCCATCGGGTGGGCATCGCGACGAAACCCACGGTAAAATGTCGCGAGCTGTTCGTGCAACATCGTGTGGCGCGTGATTGTCGTCGTGAATTTTTCGAGGGTCGGGCCGTCGGGCAACTCGCCGTTGAGCAGCAAGTAGCTGACTTCCATAAAGCTCGATTTTTCAGCAAGTTGGCCGATGGGGTAACCACGGTGCAGCAGGATGCCTTCGTCACCGTCAATATAGGTAATCGCCGAATCGCAACTCGCAGTGCTGGTGAAACCCGGATCATAAGTGAATTTGCCGGTCTGCGAATAGAGCTTGCGGATGTCGATGACATCGGGGCCGACGCTGCCCGACAGTACGGCGTAATTATTTTCTTTGTCGCCCAGCGTCAGCTTTGCGGTTGTGTCGGACATTCATCGAACTCCTGTAGTTTCGTCATGCAGCGCCGTTGCGCCCTGCGAGGCAATCGTCAAGCCGACCGAGCGTTTCATCGCGCCCGAGCAGCACCAATACATCGAAAATTCCCGGCGAGGTGCTGCGACCCGTCAGCGCCGCGCGCAATGGCTGCGCCACCTTGCCAAGGCCCAGTCCGGCATCCTCCGCCACGCGCCGCACGGCTTCTTCGAGTGCGGTCATCGTCCAGTCGGTCAGGGCACTCAGCGCGGAGTGCGCCTGCGCCAATATCGACTGACTTTCCGGTGTTAGCAGAACCGATGCCCCGGCGTCGAGTGTCAGTGGCCGAACATCGAACAGGAATGCAGCGCCCGCTGCCAAGTCGTTGATCGATTTAGCCCGGACTTTCAGAACGGGCATTGCTGTGCCGAGCAAATCGACATCCGCTCCTGCCAGTTTTGGCGCGATCAGGGCCGCCAGCCTCGCGTCGTCGGCTTCGCGTAGATAATGGCCGTTGATATTTTCGAGCTTCTTGGTGTCGAATCTGGACGGAGAACGTCCAACCGCGTCGATGTCAAACCATTCGATTGCCTGTTCGCGCGAAATGATTTCGTCATCGCCGTGGCCCCAACCGAGACGGAGCAGATAGTTCGACAGCGCTTCGGGCAGGATACCCATTTCGTCGCGGTAGGTTTCAACGCCCAATGCGCCATGCCGCTTCGATAATTTTGCCCCGTCGGACCCATGAATCAGCGGGACGTGGGCATAAACCGGCTCTTCCCATCTCAAAGCACGTATCATCGCCAACTGTCGGAATGCATTGTTCAAATGATCGTCGCCGCGAATAACATGCGTGACACCCATGTCATGGTCGTCGACGACGACCGACAGCATATAGGTCGGCGTGCCGTCCGAGCGCAGCAGCACCATGTCGTCAAGTTCGTCATTCGCGACGGTCACATTGCCCTGCACCCGGTCGGCAATCGTTATCTCTCCGCCGCGTGGCGCACAGAAGCGGATGACAAAGGGCAGATCGGGCGTATCGGTGCGATCCCGCCAGCGCCCGTCATAACGCAGCGGTAGCTTCTTTTGGCGCTGTTCGGCGCGCATTGCTTCCAGTTCTTCGGGGGTGGCATAGCAGCGATAGGCGTGACCGCCCGCAAGTAATTGGTTCGCAACTTCGGCATGACGGTCCATCCGCGCAAACTGGAAGACTTCGGGTCCATCCCAATCGAGGCCCATCCAGCGCATGCCGTCGAGGATTGCGTCGATGGCTCCTTGGGTGGAGCGCGCCCGATCAGTATCCTCAATCCGCAGCAGGAATTTGCCGCCGAAATGCCGCGCATACAGCCAGTTGAACAATGCCGTCCGTGCGCCGCCAATGTGCAGATAACCGGTCGGCGAAGGCGCAAAACGGGTTACGACTGTTTCGGTGCTTGCGCTCACGCGGCGTTTCTCCAACGATGCGCGCCGGGATGGGCACGACTGAACTTGGCATCGCCCCTAGCATGGGCTCGTCGCCGCTTCCAAGGGGGGTGGGGTGGCACATTGCATCGGCTGTCGAAGCATTTCTAGATCGCGAGCGTGATCAGCTGGCCTTGTGGCTCCCCGTGGCGCTGGGAGCGGGCATATCAGCGTGGTTTGTTTTGCCGGGTGTGGCGCAGTGGGCGGCGTGGATCGCAGCGATGCTCGCGCTGGCGGCGGGGGCGTTGGTTTTTCCAAAGGGCAGCCGGTTTCGGCGGGCGGTCGTCGTTGCTGCATTGGCGTCAGCGCTGGGCTGCGGAGTGATCTGGGTGCGGGCAATGTGGGTTGCGGCCCCCGTTTTGACCGCACCGACGGTCGCTGAGTTCACAGCCAGTGTCGAACGGGTCGAAGTGCAGAGTGCGAAGGACCGGATACGCCTGATCCTTTCGCCGATTGATGCCCCCACATTGCCGCCGAGAGTGCGGGTGACGGTTGATGACGTCATGAAGGCAGGCAGCTTCGTGCGGGGAGATAGGGTTTCGCTGAAGGCGCGGCTGGTTGGGCCACAGGCGGCGAGTGTGCCGGGTGGTTTCGACTTCTCGCGGGTCGCTTGGTTTCAAGAGCTGGGCGCGACGGGGAAGGCGGTGGGTTCTGTCTAGCTGATTGGCCCTGTGGCAGCGAGCGAGACGTCGTTCCGTGACGGTCTGCCGGCGCTTATCCGCGGGCACTTGGCTGGGTGCGCGGTAGGTGTTGCGGCGGCGTTTGCGACGGGGGTTCTT
>JANOZQ010000361.1:0-1752 GCA_031429555.1 Sphingomonas sp.
GCGCTCATTCTCGCGCCGCCAAAGGGGGGCGTCTGGGTTATGACAATCGGCAGCGCAGTTGTCATTTGGGCGGGCTTCGTCGCACCGGCGCTTGCGGGCAGTTATCAAGTCCGCAAAATCAAACCGCGCAGCCTCGCTGCCGATTGCGGCTACTGGCTCGTCGCAATGGTGGCGCAGGCGATCATCATGCGAATAATCGGGCTGACCGCACCGCCCGTGGTTTAACCCGCCTTCACCACCTGCCTGAACTTGTGCAGCAACGGCTCGGTATATCCATTCGGTTGCACTACCCCTTCGAACACCAGAGCGCGGGCAGCCTGAAACGCAATGCTCTCTTGCGTCAATGTCCGGTAAAGCGGATCGCCCGCATTCTGTGCATCGACCTTTGCCGCCATCCGAACCATCGCCGCATCGACCTGTGCCGGTGTGCACACCCCATGCAACAACCAGTTCGCCAGATGCTGTGACGAGATGCGCAGCGTCGCGCGATCTTCCATCAACCCCACATCATCGATGTCGGGCACTTTCGAGCAACCAATCCCCTGGTCGATCCATCGCACGACATAACCGAGGATACCCTGCGCATTATTGTCAAGTTCGCGTTCGATTTCGGCATCCGACCAATTATGCCCGCCTGCAAGCGGCACGGTGAGCAAGTCGGACAAGGGCGCAATTGCCGTTAACTCCGTCTGCCGCGCAAACACATCGACCTTGTGATAATGCATCGCGTGCAGCGTTGCTGCGGTCGGTGACGGCACCCAAGCCGTATTCGCCCCCGCCATCGGATGCCCGATTTTCTGCACCAGCATGTCGGCCATCCGGTCGGGCGCGGCCCACATCCCCTTGCCGATCTGCGCTTTGCCGCTCAGGCCACAGGTAAGGCCAATGGCAACATTGCGTGCTTCATAGGCCTTGATCCATGCCGACGCTTTCATGTCGGCCTTCGCCACCATCGCGCCGGCCTGCATCGATGTGTGGATTTCGTCGCCCGTCCGGTCGAGGAAGCCGGTGTTGATGAATGCAATCCGGTGCCGCACGGCATGGATCGTCGCGGCGAGATTGGCCGATGTCCGCCGTTCCTCGTCCATCACTCCAACTTTGATCGTGTGCCGCGTCAGTCCAAGCATATCCTCGACAGCGTCGAACAGATCGTTCGTGAATGCAGCTTCCTCCGGCCCATGCATCTTCGGCTTGACGATATAAATGCTGCCGGTCCGGCTGTTTCCGCCCCCCAAAGAACCAACAACGTCATGCATTGCAATCAGTGACGTCATAACGGCATCGAGAATGCCTTCGGGCACTTCGGAGCCATCCGCCAGCAAAATGGCCGGGTTGGTCATCAGATGCCCGACGTTGCGGACAAACAGCAGGCTGCGTCCGTGCAAGGTGAACGGCGTGCCATCGGGCGCATTCCATTCGCGATCCGCCTCGAGTGATCGCATCATCGACGTGCCGCCCTTGTCGAACGTCGCCGTCAGATCGCCCTTCATCAGGCCCAGCCAGGTGCGGTATCCCCGCACCTTGTCGTCGGCATCAACCGCCGCGACTGAATCCTCCAGATCAATAATCGTCGAGAGCGCCGATTCAAGAATGACATCCGACACACCATCAGGATCGCTCCTGCCGATCACACTTTCACGGTCAAAACATAATTCGATATGCAAACCATTATTTTTGAACAGTTTTCTACCGGTGCGTTCGCCGATGACATGCCTATCATCGCGCCATCCCGGCACAGCTTCATCCAGAAAA
>JANOZQ010000362.1:0-4317 GCA_031429555.1 Sphingomonas sp.
GTGCAAAGGCGCCTGCCAATCTGGTCGCACCCTATGCAACATTGCTGCTCGAAGTGCGACAGGGGCTGATCGGTGTTGTGCCTTCGGCGGCCTTTGCCTCGAACACACCCCTCCCCGCCGCTGACCTTGCCGATTATTACAAGCGCCACATTGCGCGATACACTGTGCCCGAACGCCGCGTGATCAAGCTTGCGCAGTTTGATCGTGCGCGGTTCGCCGCCAGTGCCGTGCCGTCCGAAACCGAAATCGCTGCGGCCTACAAAGCAGGTGCAACAAAATATGCCGGTCGCGAGACACGCAGCTTCACACAGATCATCATCCAGAAACAACCCGATGCCGAAGCCGTGCTGGCGAAGGTCAAGTCCGGCACGTCAATGGCCGACGCGGCGAAATCGGCTGGTCTCGAAGCGCTGACTGTTGGCGCGATAGATAAGGCGGCGTTTGAAAAACTAACAGGCCCACGCGTCGCCGAAGCCGGTTTTGCTGCGGCCAAAGGCGGATTTGCCGCGCTCGCGCAATCCGGCCTTGGATTCCACATCGTCCGTGTCGACATTGTCGCGGCAATTGCCGGAACGACGCTTGACCAGGCGCGTAGCGCGATTGTTGCCGAACTCGCAAAGGTCAAAACCGACGAAGCACTCGCCGATTTCGTTGCGAAAATCGAGGATGACATCAATGGCGGCGCGACTTTTGACGATGTCGTCAAAAAGCATGGTCTGACAGCGAGCGCGACGCCCGGCATCACCGCAAGTGGCCTTGCGCCCGACGTCCAGGGCTTCACACTTGCCACCGAATTGCAGCCGCTGCTGCGCGATGCGTTTCAGGCAGAAACCGGCGATGACCCGCAGGTCGCTTCGATCGGCAACGGCACATCCTATGCGCTTTATCACATGGACCGCATCATCCCTTCGGCCCCCAAACCGCTGAACGAAATTAGCAATCAGGTGATGGCCGATGCACAGGTGGACCGTGCCGCACGGGGTGCAAAAATGTCGGCCGACGCCATTGCGGCAAAGGTCAACAAGGGCATGCCGCTTACGCAAGCGCTGGCGGAGGCAGGCGTAAAGCTTCCCGCACCCAAACCTGCCGGTGGCCGCCGACTGGACATCGTGCAAGCCGCCGAAAAAGTTCCGCCGCCGCTCAGCCTGATGTTCGGCATGCCGCTCAAAACCGCGCGTGTCCTTGCTGTCCCGCAAAGCGCTGGCTGGTTTATCGTCTATCTCGACAAGATTGTGCCGGGCGATGTGAAACAGGCCGCGCCTTTGGTCGCCGCGACCCAGCAACAGATGACGCGCGTCATCGGCGATGAATATGTCCAACAGTTCGCCAACGCCGTAAAGGCCAAAGTCGGCGTGACGCGCAACGATGCAGCGGTTGCAGCATTCAAACGGTCCCTGACCGGCGGCAACGCGCGCTAGTGACGCCAGCCGCCGACGCGCTCGCCCGCTCGCAACTTGCTGCGGGACAACCGGCGCTGGTCTGGCGCAGCATGATTGCCGATACTGAAACGCCAATTTCGGCAATGCTAAAACTGTCCGAGCAAGAGCGCGGCGATTTCATACTGGAATCAGTCGAAGGCGGTGCGGTGCGCGGGCGGTTTAGCTTGATTGGGCTGGCCCCCGATCTGGTATTCCGTGCAAATGGCGAACGAGCAGAAATTAACCGCCACTGGTTTACGAACCGCAATGCGTTCGAACCCCTGGCTGATGGCAGCCTGACCGCCCTGCGTGCGCTGGTGGCGTCATGCCGGATCGATGTGCCCGAAGGATTGCCGCCAGCGCTCGCCTGCCTCGTCGGTTATTTCGGATACGAAACGGTCGGCCTCATCGAAAAGCTTCCCCGCCCCTCTGCCAATCCCCTTGACCTGCCTGACATGATGTTCGTCCGGCCAACGTTGATCCTCGTTTTCGACCGGTTGGCGGACACGCTCTATTTTGCCGCGCCCGTTTGGCCGGACGGGGAGATCGATCCAGCTGTGGATCGCATCGAAGCAGCGATGGCACGGCTCTCCAACCCCATCGCCACTCCGGCAAAGGCCGGAGCCGCTGGGGTGGGGCGTGCACTAACCACGCAAGCGGCTCCGGCCTCCGCCGGGGCGACACCAGTCCTCTCACCTGGCAAATACGCCGCAATGGTCGCCAGCGCCAAAGACTATATCGCTGCCGGTGACATCTTCCAGGTCGTTCTTGCCCAACGCTTCACGATGCCGTTCCCCCTCCCCGCAATTGATCTTTATCGGGCATTGCGGCGGATCAACCCCTCGCCATTTCTCTATCACCTCGACCTGCCCGGCTTTGCGTTGACCGGCTCAAGTCCCGAAATCCTTGTCCGCGCGCGCGATGGCGAAGTGACGATCCGGCCAATTGCTGGAACCCGCCCGCGCGGCAAAACCGCGCTCGAGGATGCCGAAAACCGCGATTCCCTCCTCGCCGATCCAAAGGAACGCGCCGAACATCTCATGCTCCTCGATCTCGGTCGCAACGATGTCGGCCGCGTCGCAACAGCGGGGAGCGTCACTGTCACCGACAGCTATACAGTCGAATTCTACAGCCATGTGATGCACATCGTTTCGAACGTCGTGGGTCAGCTCGATCCATCAAAGGATGCGCTTGACGCGCTGTTCGCAGGCTTCCCGGCAGGCACAGTCAGCGGCGCACCAAAAGTGCGCGCGTGCGAGATCATTGCCGAACTCGAACCCGAAACGCGCGGAGCCTATGCCGGGGGCGTCGGCTATTTCAGCCCTGACGGCAGCATGGACAGCTGCATCGTTTTGCGCACAGCCATTGTCAAAGATGGCGTCATGCATATTCAGGCCGGTGCCGGAATCGTGGCGGACAGCAATCCCGAATACGAACAGCGCGAATGCGAAGCCAAAGCTGGTGCCCTGATCGCCGCCGCCCGGGAGGCCATCGCCCGAGCAAGCGAAGCCGGTTTCGGGCAGTAGCTAGCCGATCAACACCCGGTTCCGCCCTTCCGCTTTTCCTCGGTATAGTAGTTCGTCGGCCCGCCGCAGCAATTCGGTCATGCTCTCGCCCGCTTCGAACAACGTAACACCCGCCGTGAACGACACCGCGCCGATGCGGTCGCCCGAACTGGCCGCATATAAAGGCAAATCGGTCAGCACGGCCCGGCATTTGTCGACAGCGGCGTAGGCATTGTCCGTACCCATGCCCGGAAACATGACGACAAACTCCTCACCTCCAAACCGTCCGACAAGACCACTTTTGGCAAAATGCTTGGTCATCAGTTGCGCGACAAAGCGCAGGACGCGGTCCCCCGTTTCGTGGCCATGACGGTCATTCAAACGCTTGAAATGATCGAGATCAATGAACGCCAGCGACAGCGACGTTCCTTCCGCATGCGCTTCGGCAATTGCTTTTTCGAGATGCCGTTTGAACGCGCGGCGGTTGGCAAGTTCGGTCAACGGATCGACATCCGCAAAATGCTGGGCTTCGGCCAGATGCGCGCGCAGGCCCTGCAGTTCCTTGGTCGCGCTGCGCAATTGCGCCTCGGCGTTGCGCGTGCGCGTGATCATGCTGCGTGTCAGGTCAACAACCTTGGCCACATCCCCGGGGTCCGCTTCAAGCGCGTTACGGAATTCGGCAGCATCCGCCCCCGATTGTCGGGCTATTCCGCTAAGGCCATCCATTTGTGATTCAATGTCCTCGGCCATTTTTGCCAGCGCATCCGGCGTAATGGGGCCGGCACTTTCGGCAAAGATCCGGTCGGCGGCATCCGCACTCAAGCTGCCCGACGCGTCGATTTCCTCCCTGATCGCGCCCACCAGCCGCGCATTGGCGGCGGCACGATACTGGAACGCCAGATCATAATGATCGGGCGTCGGGTCGAGGTGATTGTCGGCAAGAAACCCGCCGATGTCCTGATAAATCCGTTCCTGCCACGACAACGGCGTCGCAGGCTCGGGGCTGCCGTCACTACCGAGCCATCGGCGGAGGCGGGCAAAATGGGCGGGGCGGTCGTGGTAACTCATGGACAGGGTTAACGACGGCACGGGAAACTATTTAATTCGAACGCACTTTGCGCCAAAGGGCATGCCATGATCCTCGTTATCGACAATTATGACAGCTTCACTTGGAACCTGGTCCATTATCTGATGGAACTGGGCGCGTATGTTGAAGTCGTCCGCAATGACGCAATGAGCGTGGGACAGGCAATGTCGTCAGGCGCCGAAGCGTTCCTTATCTCGCCGGGTCCGAAAACGCCGTCGGAGGCAGGCATCTCGCTCGATCTCGTGGCGGCTTGTGTTGATCAGGGCCGCCCCTTGCTCGGGGTCTGCCTCGGTCACCAAGCGATTGG
>JANOZQ010000363.1:0-1864 GCA_031429555.1 Sphingomonas sp.
CCCAATTCGCGCTTGAACGCCGCGTTGATCCGCCGAGCAAGCGGCGCATCGTTGATTGTCGTTGGCGTCCCGCCCGTCACTTTGACGATGGGCAGCAAGGCATCGGGCAAGCCGTTTGCCCGACCGATACCGTCCGCCACACGGCGGATCGACGCAATCAGCTGCGCGCGCGTCACTTCGTCGTTGGCGCGCACCGTCACCAGCAGATCGGCATGGTCCGTAATGATGTTGGGCCGGTTGCCCGCGTTGAATGCGCCGACGGTGATGACACCCGGCGTAAGCGGCCCCTTCTCGCGGCTGATGATCCCCTGCAACGCCATCACAAGCTGAGACGCGATATAGACGGGATCTTTGCCGAGATGCGGCGATGCGCCATGCGTTGCAACGCCGCGCACGGTAATTTCGAGCGCGTCGGACGAGGAATATTGAATATCTTCGGACGCGCTCACTTGGCCGGTCGGCAATTCTGCCCCGACATGATAGGCCAGCGCATAGTCGGGTTTCGGAAAGCGGGTGTAAATTCCGTCTTCGACCATCTCTTTCGCACCGCCCAGTGACTCTTCGGCAGGCTGAACGACAAACACGAGAGTGCCCGACCAGCGATCCTTCATCGCCGCCAGCCGTTTCGCCGTCGCGATCATGCCGGTGATGTGGGTGTCGTGCCCGCAGGCGTGCATCACGGGGGAGTCTTTGCCGTCAACGCCGACCTGCCGCGCTTTCGATGCATTGGCGAGGCCCGATTTCTCCTCGACCGGAAGCCCGTCCATATCGGCGCGGATCATGACCGTGGGCCCCGTCCCGTTCTTCATCACACCCACAACACCAGTCTGACCGACTTTTTCGGTTACCACGATGCCGGGGATCGCGCGCAACTCCTTGGCCATCCGCGCGCCTGTGTTAAACTCGCGAAACGACAGTTCGGGATTGCGGTGGAAATAATCGAACAACGGCGCGAGGTTTGCGTCGTAATCGGCGCGAATCGCAGCAGCATAATCGGGTTCCGCTAATGCCGGGGTTGATGCCAGCAGCGCGGCAATGACCAATGCACGGCGGATCATGATGCGGCTCCAATCCGGAAAGCAGCGAGCTTGTTTCCGTCGAGATCGCGGAAGTAAGCACCGTAAAAGGCTTGTGGCCCCTCGTCGCCGCGTAGTCCCGGCGGGCCGTCGCAAGTGCCGCCCAATTCGAGCGCCTTGGCGTGCAGCGCATCGACGAGCGCACGCTGATCAACCGCCAGCGCAATCATGGTGCCATTGCCGACGGTTGCGGGCTGCTTGTCATACGGCAAGGTCACCGCAACGCCGGGCTTGTCCCAGCTCGTGCCCCACATCGTGAAGCCACCAAGGTCGTCGCCGAATTCCATAATCCGTTTGGCGCCGAGAATTTCAAAGAGCGCGTCGTAAAATGTGCGCGCTCGCACAATGTCATTTGTGCCGAGTGTTGTATAGCCGATCATTGTTTGCAGCCGCCTCCCTGATTTGGCGGAAAACTAACCGAGGCGTCGGTATGAGTCCATCGACCACGCGGACCACTTTAGTCCAAAAATGAAAAAGGTTGCCGACCCTTTCGGATCGGCAACCCCTAACATGGTCAGCGGCCGGAGACGTATCTCTAGCCCGGGAGACCATGGGCAACCAAGGAAATGCCTTAGCCGCGCAGCTCCCGAACGAAATTACCCGTGCCACTTGCTGAACCATGAGACATCGGATCACCTCCTTTCGCTAGTTGATATGACGTGCCCTGCGTTGGACACAATATACACATGAGTCATTTACGACTCGCGATCAAGGCTTGTGGAAAAATAATTATCCCGTCATGATTCGAGGTCTGCGGTTTTGCGCCACGCTTTTTTTCGGCCCCGCCG
>JANOZQ010000364.1:0-3957 GCA_031429555.1 Sphingomonas sp.
GCCGTGACCGAAAGCGGAATGCTGCTGCTCGACTCAATCCTCGCTGAAATCGTCGCCTAGTTCCCGAAACCGCGCGGTGCAGGTGATACAACCGTCGATCCCGCCGTCCCGGCCTGCTGCACTTCCAAGGCGCGCTCGACCACGCCATCACGGCCAAAGCGGAATGCGCCATCAATTCCACTGAACCCACCAGCATCCGTCAGCCGCGCCGCCGGAAATGCCGATCCCGGCCGCCAATCGCCGGCAATCCGGGTCACCAGCAGCACTGAGTCATAACCAAGACTGGCCAGCCGATACGGCGATTTGCCGAACCGAACACGATATTTGGTCGCCAGCTGATTGTATAATCCGTCGGAAACACTCGCGAACCACGCCCCGCGCAGCGCCGGACTCGAAGCCAGAGCGCCTTCGGTGTTCCACAATTCAGTGCCCAGCACCTTGGCCGACGCCCCACCCTTTGCGCGGATTATCGGCACCGCCTGAATTGCCGTCCGTCCCGAATCTGCAATCAGGATAGCCTCGTATGCCGATGCCTGGCTGATCCGCGTGATTGCCGCCGTGATCGATCCCCCGCTGCGGTCAAACGTCTGCAAAGAAACAACTTGTCCGCCCCCCGCTTCGACCGCACGGATAAAGGCTGTCGAGGCGCGCTGGCCATAAAGACCCGCAGGCACCAGCCCCGCAAATTTCGAAAGTCCTTTTGACCGCGCATAGTCGACAACACGCTCGACTGACTGGACCGGCGTGTAGCCCATCACAAAGGTGCCATTCCCGGCACCACCGGTGTCATTTGAAAATGAAATGACTGGCACTTTCGCGGCGCGCGCGATCGGCGCAACGGCGCGGACATCATCGGCCAGCAACGGCCCCAAAATCAACCGGTTCCCCTCGGCCAGCGCCCGCTGCGCTGCGGCGGCGGCCCCGGTCGCTGTGTCATACATGGTCACGCGGATACGTGCGCCGCCGGTATCGAGCACCGCCATATTTGCGGCATTGGCAATCGACGTGCCCACACCTGCATTTGGCCCCGTCAACGGCGCCAGCAACGCAACGCGGTTTCGTTCGGTATCGGTCGGCAGCGACGGCGTCACAGGGTCCGGAACAACCACAGGGGGCGCATCGACGGTTTTCGGCGGCCCTTTCGGCACCACCGAACAGCCCGCGATCAGTACAAAAAGCGCGAGCGTGGCAATGTGAACCAAGCGCGCCCCTTGCCGCGTGACGACTGCCTCTGCCATGACCCTGATCCTATGTGTGTACCCTTGAGTCCCGGCCTTTACATCGTTGCCACCCCAATCGGCAATCTTGGTGATTTGTCACCGCGTGCGGCGGCGACGCTCGCGGCTGCCGACGTCATCGCGGTCGAGGACAGTCGCGTGACGGCCAAGCTGCTGCGCCATATCGGTGTCAAGCGCCCGATGGTGCCCTATCATGACCACAGCGGCGAAGGAGTCCGCCTTGCCCTTATTGCGCGCATGTCTACCGAGGCTGTCGCGCTGGTTTCCGACGCCGGAACGCCGCTTATTTCCGATCCCGGCTACAAACTCGTCCGCGATGCGCGTGCAGCGGGAGTGACTGTCGTTACCATTCCGGGACCGAGTGCAGCCATTGCCGCCCTTACGCTGGCGGGTTTGCCGACCGACCGCTTTCTGTTCGTCGGATTCCTCCCCGCAAAAGCCAAAGCCCGCGCCGATGCCATTGCCGAGATTGCCGCCATCCGCGCGACACTGGTTTTCTACGAATCAGGGCCACGCCTCGCCGCGAGTTTGACTACACTTGCCGATGGCCTCAGCAACCGCCAAGCCGCTGTCGCGCGCGAACTGAGTAAGCTCTACGAAGAATGTGTCACCGGATCGCTGGCGGATCTCGCAGCGCGCTATTACGACGCCCCGCCTAAAGGGGAAATCGTCATCGTCGTCGGCCCGCCGTCTACCCCCGAAGCGGCAACCGAAAGCGATGCCGATACAGCCTTGACCGAAGCTCTGACCCGCCTCTCCCCGGGTCAGGCAGCCAGCGAAGTCGCCAAAAAACTCCACTTAGACCGTCGCAAGCTTTATGCCCGAGCAATGGCCATGAAAGCATGAAACGCCAGGCCGCCGAAGCGCGCGGTCGCAAAGGCGAAGCCTATGCCGCAATGTGGCTCCGCCTGAAGGGCTGGCGCATCCTTGCCGAGCGCGTCCGCACGCCAGCAGGCGAGGTCGATATCGTCGCCAAGCGCGGCAAGCTAATCGCTTTTGTCGAAGTCAAAACCCGCGCCACATCCGCCGAGCTCGACCACGCTATCGACGATTATCGCCTCCGCCGCGTTGCTGCTGCGGCCGAAATTCTTGTTCCCCGTTTCGCGACCAATGGCGAGGACATCAGCATCGACGTTATTCTCATTGCCCCACGATCCCTGCCCCGCCACCTTGTCAATGTCTGGCATGGCTGACAAAGGCGGCGCATGACCCTGCGCGCGGCATTCCAGATGGATCCGATGGAGAGCCTCAACATCGGCGGCGACTCCAGCTTTGCTCTTATGCTCAAGGCACAGGAGCGCGGCATTGCTCTCTGGCACTACGATGTCGGCGCGCTGACTTGGGAGAGCGGGCGGCTTTATGCCATGGCCCATCCCGTGACCGTACAGCATGTTGCGGGTAACCATTTCAAATTCGGCGAGCCCAAAATCCTCGACCTCGGGCATGACGTCGATGTCGTTTTCATGCGGCAGGACCCGCCCTTCGACCTCAGCTACATCACCGCGACGCACCTGCTCGAACGCATCCAGCACGAGACGCTCGTCGTCAACGACCCCGCAAGCGTGCGCAACGCGCCCGAAAAACTCTTCGTCCTCGATTATGCGCAGTTCATGCCACCGACGATGATCACGCGTTCGCTTGGCGCGACTCGCAAGTTTCTCGCCGAGCATGGCCAGATCGTCATCAAGCCCCTCCACGGTAACGGCGGCAAGGCGATTTTCAAGATCGACAGCGACGCCGCAAACCTCTCGTCGCTGATGGAAGTCTTCAATACAGCTTACGTCGAGCCGCATATGGTTCAGGCCTTCCTCCCCAGCGTCGCAGGCGGCGACAAGCGCATTGTCCTCATTGATGGCGTCGTTGCAGGCGCGGTCAATCGCATCCCTGGCGAAGGCGAAATCCGGTCCAACCTTGCCGTTGGCGGCAAAGCGGCAAAGACCGAGCTGACAAAACGCGAGCACGAAATCTGCGAAGCACTCGGACCGGAATTGAAAAAGCGCGGTCTACTTTTCGTCGGTATTGACGTCATCGGCGGTGAATGGCTGACGGAAATCAACGTGACATCCCCGACCGGCATCGTCGCCATCGACAAATTCAACGGCACTGACACGGCCGGAATGATCTGGGACGCCATCGAGGCGCGGCTCTGATCGGCATGACCGAGTTCGTGTTCAAACTTGTCGAGGACGGCGGCTATTGGGGCATTGCGTTCCTGATGCTGCTCGAGACTGTGTTTCCTCCCATCCCGTCCGAAGTCATCATGCCGTTGGCCGGTGTCGTCGCGGCGCGCGGGCAACTGTCGCTTCCGCTCGTCATTGCCGCTGGCACAGCCGGCGCAATGCTCGGCAATATCGTCTGGTATGTCGCTGCCAAATTGCTCGGGCTTGGGCGCTTTCGCCCCTACATCGAAAAATATGGTCGATGGCTGACGCTCGACTGGGCTGAAATCGAGCGCGCGCATAGGCTGTTCGACAAGCACGGCGGCGCGATTGTCTTTATCGCACGGATGCTGCCCACGGTGCGCTCGCTCGTTTCGATCCCGGCGGGCCTGCTCAAAATGAAATTCGTACCGTTCCTGCTCTGGTCCACGATCGGCTCGGCAATCTGGACCGCAGGCCTTGCGGTAGCGGGCTATGTGCTAGGGCGACAGTTCGACCATATCGAAACCGTGCTCGGGCCGTTGTCGTTGGCTGTGATCGGCGGGATCGTGCTCTGGTAT
>JANOZQ010000365.1:0-1964 GCA_031429555.1 Sphingomonas sp.
CGAGGGTGACATTGTGCTCGATCGCCCGCTTGCGGAAATCGGGGGCAAGGCGCTGTGGACCAAGACACTTGATGCGAAGCTGCTTAGCGGCGAAATCGATTTTTCGGTGCATTCGATGAAAGATGTCGAAACGATCCGGCCCGATGCAATTGCGCTCGCCGCAATCCTAGAGCGTGCCGACCCGCGTGACCGGTTGATCGGGGCGGCTAGCATATCCGACCTGCCTGAAGGTGCGCGCGTCGGGACCAGTTCGCCGCGTCGCGCGGCTCAGGTCCAGCGGTTGCGCCCTGATGTGCAGATCGTGGGCTTTCGCGGCAATGTTGCCACGCGGCTTGGCAAGCTGTCGCAGGGTGAAGCGGATGCGACGTTGCTCGCCGCCGCTGGTCTCGACCGGCTCGGCAGTCCCGACATCGGCGTTGCGCTTGATCCCGAACAGATGTTGCCCGCCGCGTCGCAGGGTGCGGTTGGTATCGAAGCGCGCACCGATGATGCGGAAATGCGGGCCTTGCTTGATTCGATCAATCATGGGCCGACGCGCACCGCTGTTGAGGCGGAACGGGCATTGCTCGCGGCGCTAACCGCGGATTGCCATTCGCCGGTTGGCGCCCATGCGCATTGGGACGGCGATGTCCTGACCTTAACCGCCGAATTGCTGTCGGGCGATGGCCGCGATCATGTCCGTGACAGTATCGTCGTCGAAGATGCTGATGCACCCGCAATGCTGGCAAAAACCCTGCTTGACCGCGCAACGCCGGAACTGCGCGCGCTGTTCGGCGGGTGATCCCGCTGCTCATCCTGCGTCCCGAACGCGGAGCCGTTGCCACCGCCAAGCGCGCCGAGGCGATGGGCTTGTCGCCAATGATCCGGTCGTTGTTTGTGGTCGCGGCCCGCGAATGGGATGCGCCCGATCCGACGCTGTTTGATTCAATCCTGATCACCAGTGCGAATGCCGTTCGTTATGGGGGTGCGGCTGTTGGGCTTTACCGACACATAAAGGTTTTCGCGGTCGGTGCCGCCACGGCCCAGGCAGCGCGCGATGCCGGATTTGGTGATGTCGTAGTCGGAAACGGGAACGCGGCGGACGCCTTGCGTGCGCTGGGCGACGCGGGGCATTCGCGACCACTCCATCTTTCGGGGGAGGATCGAACGGCCTATCCCTCCCTGCCGTTCACTATAACAACGCGCGTCGTTTATGCGGCGACACCGGTTGATATTGCGCTGCCGAGCGGGCGCTATGCCGCGCTGGTCCATTCCGCGCGGGCGGCAGCGCGTTTTGCCACGCTGTGTCCGTCGCCGGCAGACGTTGATGTGATTGCGATCAGCGCAATGGTTGCTCAGGCTTCGGGAACCGGATGGCGGTCCGTCTCGACTGTAACCGAACCAACCGACAATGCGATGCTGGCACTTGCCGCTGTGCTGTGCGATGGCGCGGCAACGCCCAACGGACGAGTTTAATGGCCAGCCACTATCCCGATGACCCAAAGGCCGCACGACCGCTGCGCACTGCCCTTATTGTCGCGGCGCTGGCGTTCCTCGTTGGTCTTGCGCTGATGGCGTGGGCGCTGACGCAGTGGGAGCCGATGAAGCGCTTTGTGGCAGGTAACCAGCCGGTTCCGGTTGCAACGACAGCATCGAGCCGCCCGCTTGTGGCGGCGTCGCCGTCGGGCATGATGGCCGCCGAAGCACCCCCCGTTGCTGCGACGATAGGCCAGACGAGCGCCATCGATGCGCGGATTGCCGACCTTGAGGGGCGCATGGCGCGGATTGATCTTAGGGCGGCCGCCGCCGCTGGGAATGCCGCCCGCGCTGAAGGTCTCTTGATTGCTTTTGCGGCGCGCCGTGCGCTCGATCGCGGCGTCGCATTGGGCTATATCGAAGGCGAATTGCGCGCGCGTTTTGGCCCCACACAGCCGCGCGCGGTTGCGGCGATCATCGCGGGGGCGCAAGCGCCGGTGACTGTCGAA
>JANOZQ010000366.1:0-1920 GCA_031429555.1 Sphingomonas sp.
TTCCGCTGCATCGCCAAGTCGGCGGCAGGCATGCTGACGCTTGATGTGATGGCCGAGGGCGACCGCGGTGTGATCATCAATACCGCAAGCGTTGCCGCCGAAGACGGCCAGATCGGACAGGCGGCCTATTCGGCATCAAAGGGCGGCGTTGTCGGCATGACATTGCCGATCGCGCGCGACCTGATGAACGAACAAATCCGCGTGAACACGATCCTGCCGGGCATTTTCGAGACACCGTTGCTCGCTGCTTTGCCGCAGCCCGCGCAGGACTCGCTCGCACTGCAAGTGCCGCACCCAAAACGGCTCGGGAAGCCCGCCGAATATGCGCATCTGGCGCTGACGATGATCGAAAATGGCTATTTCAATGGTGAGGACGTCCGCCTCGACGGCGCAATCCGCATGGCCCCGCGCTGATGGCAAAGCCTGAGGGGTGGCGGCTGAACCCCGCTGCCTATCCGTTCACGACCGACATACCGACGCGGTGGGCCGATCTCGATCTGCTCGGCCATATCAACAATGTCTCGATGGCGGGATTGTTCGAGGAAGGGCGCGGGCAGTTTAACCGCACGCTCGATTTGTTTCGCGGCGACCGCAGCATCCGCTGGCTGATCGCAGGCGTCGATATTGCCTATCTGGCCGAAGCGCATCACCCGGCACCGGTGGCGATAGCCAGCGGAATCGGGCGCGTCGGCGAGCGGTCGTGGAGCATATTGTCGGCGGCGTTTCAGAAGAACGTCTGTGTCGCGACGTGCGAAACGACGTTGGTTTATACTGACGCGAATGGACCGACTGCGTTTCCCGACGAATTTCGAGCAAAGTTCGATGCGATGAAAGCGGCCGCCGTTTAATCCGCAAAGACGGGCGCGCGCTTGCCCATGTGCGCAGCGACGGCTTCCATCATGTTGGGTTTGCCGATGACGGCAATCTGCTCGCCGGTTTCGGCTTCGAGGATCGCGCGTTCGTCCGTGTCTTGCGCCATGTTACACAGGCGTTTCGCGCCACGGATCGCATGCGGACTTCTCGCCGCGATGTCGTGCGCCAGAATCAGTGCCGCCGCATGCGGATCATCAGCAATGCGCGTGATGAAGCCATGGTGCAGCGCTTCGTCGGCATCGAATTCGCGCGCGGTGTAGACCAGCTCGCGCAAGACATCGTCGCGCACCAGCCCGCGCCAGATTACAAAGCCCGCCATGTCGGGGACAAGGCCCCAATAGCTTTCACGGATCGAAAAGCGTGTGCCCGGTGCGGCGATGCGGATGTCAGCCCCCGACATGATCTGGAACCCACCACCAAAGGCGACGCCGTGCACAGCCGCGATGACTGGCATCGGCAGGTTGCGCCAGCCGAGCGCGACATGCTGCGGCAGGATTGATCCCTGACTGTTGCGTTCCGCAGACGTGCCCGATCCACCTGCCGCCATGCTTGCCATGTCGAGGCCTGCGCAAAATGCCTTGCCATCGCCCGACAGGACAACGCAGCGGACGTCGGTGCGCCCGCCGAGCGCGTCAATCGCACCGCCAATGCCTGCAAACATCGCCGGATCAATGGCGTTCATCTTGTCGGCGCGCGTCAGGCGAACGTCGGCGATCTGGTTCGCGGTGGTGATACTAACGCGGTCGGTCATGCGGGTTCCTTTGCCCAATAGGCGTCGCGAAGCAGGCGCTTGTAGAGTTTGCCGGTGTCGTGGCGCGGGAGTTCGGCCATGAAATCGATGCGGCGCGGGGATTTTATGCCCGAGAGCGACTCGCGGCAGAAAGCAGTAAGCTCGGCAGCGAGGTCATCGCCTGCTTCGGCCATATTGGCGGGTTGCACGACGGCGACGACCATTTCGCCCATTTCGTCATGCGGCGCGCCGATGACGGCGACGTCAGCGACCTTGGGATGCGTGACGAGCAGGTTCTCGATCTCTTGCGGATAGAT
>JANOZQ010000367.1:0-4468 GCA_031429555.1 Sphingomonas sp.
GGCGTTTTTAACGGCGCTGGTCGATACGGCAAATGTGGCGGGGGCGGCGCGGCTTGTCGGCGTGCCCGAGCGCAGTCCGTATCAGCTTCGGCGCAAGGATGAGGATTTTGCAGCAGCTTGGGATCGGGCGCTCGACGAGGCTTATTCGAAGCTGGAAATGATGTTGCTGCGTCGTGCGACCTATGGCGACGCGTGTGACGGGGCGGACAGCCCTGCGATCTCGACGACATTTGCGCTGGCGTTGCTGCGCCATCACCAGACCAAGGCGAAGCGGGGCGCCCCCGATGTGCCGCGTGTGATGCGCGGGGCGGGGCTGCGCAACGAGCTTGTGGCGAAACTGGCGGAGCTGAACCGTGACAGCGATGACCGTTGAGGCATTGTTTGAAGTTACGCGGACAGGACCATCGATTTTCGAGCAAATGAAAGCACTGTCAGCGGCGAAGAAGGCTGCGCTGATGGCGTGGCTGAGCGACCGCAAGATTTCGGATTTCTATGACAGCTGGATTTGCTGGGCTCGGGCCGAGCAATTGCCGCCCGCATGGCACTGGCGCGTGTGGTTGCTGATGGCGGGCCGGGGGTTTGGCAAGACCCGCGCGGGTGCCGAATGGGTTCATCATGTGGCGCAGACGCCGGGCGCGCGGATCGCTTTGGTTGGGGCCAGCGAAGAGGAAGTGCGGCGCGTGATGATCGAAGGGTCTTCGGGGATTCTTGCCACGGCGCCGATTGGCGGAAAGCCGGTTTGGGAGCCTTCGCGCGGGGTGGTGACCTTTCCTTCGGGCGCGCAGGCGTTTGTTTATTCGGCGGCCAATCCGGATAGCTTGCGCGGGCCCGAGCATGACTATGCCTGGTGCGATGAACTCGCCAAATGGGCGAAAGATGTGGCGACCTGGGATAATTTGCGCATGGGGATGCGGCGGGGGAAACGGCCGCAGATCGTGGTGACGACAACGCCGCGAGCGAGGCCGCTGATCAAGAAGCTGCTTGCTGCGCCGACGACGGCGGTGACGCGCGGGCGGACGAGCGATAATGTCCATGTACCGCAGCGGTACATTGACAGCTTGACCGACGATTATGGCGGGACTGCGCTGGGTCGGCAGGAAATGGATGGCGAGCTGATCGAGGATATCGAGGGGGCATTGTGGACGCGCGATATGATCGAGCGGTGCCGGGTTGCGGTCGTGCCGGAATTGCGACGGGTTGTCGTCGCCGTTGACCCGCCGGCGAGTGCGGGCGGCGATGCGTGCGGGATCGTGTGTGTCGGGCTGGGCGCGGATGATGTTGGCTATGTGATCGAGGATGCGAGTGTATCCGGCTTGTCGCCCGAGGGTTGGGCGGGCGTCGTGGCGGATGTCGCGGCGCGGCGCGGGGCGGACCGGGTGGTGGCCGAAGCCAACAACGGCGGCGATATGGTTGCGAGCGTGTTGCGCGCGGCGGACAGTGGTTTGCCGGTGAAGCTGGTGCACGCCTCGCGGGGAAAAGTGGCGCGGGCGGAACCGGTGGCGGCGCTTTATGGGCGCGGGCGGGTGCGCCATGTCGGGGCGTTTGCAGGGCTTGAGGATGAGCTGTGCGGGCTGTTGGTGGGCGGCGGCTATGAAGGGCCGGGGCGGTCGCCGGATCGGGCGGATGCGCTGGTGTGGGCGGTGACGGAATTGATGTTGGGGCGAAGGGTTGTGGTGCCGCGGGTGCGGGTGGTTTGAGGTTCCCTTACATCAAATGATGTGTCACATTTTGCTCTATCGAGGGCGAAGTTGACTTTTAACGCAACATCCATACTTATCAGTCATGTTCTGGATGCGGGATTCGCGGAGTATGAAAGCCCGAGACCGATTGCGGTCAAGCAGCGACGGGTGTTCCTGCACGCGGATGTTTCGCGTTTGTTGAGCGGAGATGAGGCGATTGCAGCGATGTTTCCGAGTGTTGAAGCCGAACGGGTGCTTTCGACATTCTGCAAGGGGCATCTGGTTTCGGTTAGTGCTACTGGAAAACGGTCTGATTTGGAGCAACTGGTTGGTCTGGATGAAGCATGGGCACTTTGTTTTCGAAAGCCGAAGCCGGGTTGGCGGGTGTTTGGTCGGTTCATAGAGCCGAACGTATTTGTTGGGTTGCGACAGTATGATCGGATTGATCTTGGTTCGGCCAAAGGACGTTATGGCGAGTTGGCGCAGGCCATGATTGAGGAGTGGGACCGTATATTACCGGATGTGCCGCCTTTGCGGGCGTCGGCGATGTCGGGATATTTGAACGGAGTGATACGAAATGTCGACGAAGACTGATCCGGCGTTCCTGCGGTCGTTTGACCGGCAGATGCTGCGCAGCGCGTTCCAGAGCCTGTTCTGGAGCGTGTTTTCCGACCGCAAACGCAAGGGCAAAATGACGCAGCAGCAATTTGCCGATGCGCTGGGCGTGGATAAATCAGCGGTTTCGCGGTCGTTTTCGATTCCGCAGAATTGGACGATTGATAAGCTGGCGGACATGGCCGGGGTGCTGGGCGTGGAGCTTGTGGTCGAGGCGCGCGATGCGGCGGCTTCGGGGGTTGTTTTTACAGCGAGTGGGATTCGGGAGGTGGTCGCAACGTCTGGTTCAGACCAAACTGTGCGGATAGTTGCCCCGAATTGGGCAATGACCCGAACTGGAACGACGTCCAAACCTAATCACCAAATGATCCTGTCCGCTGCGGCATGATTATCAATCCTTCCCTTCCTTACGGATATGTGATTTTTTGCGATGATGTCCGGCATGAAATGAGCGGCAAAGTGACGCTGGTTGGGATGTATCACGCCAACATGACTATATTCGGCGAAGCGCCAGCGACCATTGCACAAATGTTCATTGCGACGTCGCTCAGGGTAGACCCAGTTGAACTGCCTGTAGACGGTCGGATTAACATCTTCGATCCGGATGCTGAACGGCCTATTTTTGAAACGGATTTTCATATTCCGGCCGAAGCGATGACCATAAATCCCTATCCGTTTCCGATTGATGAGGGGTCGGTGCGCTACACCGAGATAGTCCTCTATATTCCATTACGTAATGTTACCGTTTCCAAGGACACACGGCTCAAGGTGCGCGCGATTATTGGAGACGATGAGATTCGGCTTGGAACGTTGGCAATAACTTTCGCGGAGCTGGACGTGGAAACTCTCGTCTAGCTAACCACTTGGCGCGTTGGACCGCGCTCAATCAAATTCGGAGCACATTATGAAATTTTTCGGCAGGAAATCTGCCGGGCGCGGTTCGCTGCGTCCGGCGCTTTTGCGTGGGTGGTCTTCTTGGGGGAGCGGGGGTGAAATTCCGCGGTCTTATGAGGATCGGGTGCGTGAGGGGTATGTGAACAATCCGGTGGCGCAGCGGGCGGTGCGGCTGGTCGCGGAGGGGGTGGGGTCGGCGCCGGTGAGCGCGTCTGATCCCGCCGTGTTGCCGTTGCTGTATGCCAAGACGGCAGGGCAGGGGTTGGTCGAGACGGTGGCGATGCAATTGTTGTTGCATGGCAATGCGTATGTGCAGGTGCTTTGCGGCGCGTCGGGGGAGCCGGTCGAGTTGTTTGCCCTTCGCCCTGAACGCGTGACGATTGAGGCGGATGCGCGGGGGTGGCCGGCGGCTTTCCTGTATAAAGCCGGTGAAGCAACCATGCGGATCGCGGCCGAGGACGCGGCGGGGCGGCCTGCGGTGATCCATATCAAGACGGCCAATCCGCTCGACGATCATTATGGGCTGGGGTGCCTGGGCGCGGCGGCTGGGGCCGTGGCGATCCACAATGCGGCGACGAAGTGGAACAAGGCGCTGCTCGACAATGCGGCGCGGCCCAGCGGGGCGATGGTGTATGAGCCGGGCGAGCCGGGGGCAGCGCTTTCGAGCGAGCAGTTCGAACGATTGCGAACCGAATTGGATAATAGTTTTTCCGGCGCGGGGAATGCGGGGCGGCCAATGCTGCTGGAAGGTGGTTTGCGCTGGCAGGCGATGTCGCTGACGCCGGCGGACATGGATTTCGTCGGGTTGAAAGCGGCGTCGGCGCGCGAGATTGCGCTGGCGTTCGGGGTGCCGCCGATGCTGCTCGGGCTGCCGGGCGATGCGGGTTACGCGAATTATCGGGAAGCGAACAAGGCATTGTGGCGGCTGGCGATTTTGCCGGTGGCGGCAACGGTGCTTGGCAGGATTGCTGATGGGTTGAAGGGGTGGTTTCCGGGATTGGCGCTGACGGTTGATCTGGATCAGGTGCCTGCGCTGAGCGAGGAGCGGGAGCGGTTGTGGGGGCAAGTGACGGCGGCTGATTTCCTAACGCGCGAGGAGAAACGGGCGATGTTGGGGTTTGAGACATGAGTGATGCGTTGATTGTGGCGCAGTTGGCGCGAGACGACGGGCATGATCTGGTGACGTTGCGCGCGCTGGTCGAGGAGGCGTCCGAGATGGGCGCGCGGCGGGCGTTGGCGCGGTTGGGCTTGGCGGACGAGGATGCGCGCGATGATGTGGT
>JANOZQ010000368.1:0-2386 GCA_031429555.1 Sphingomonas sp.
ACCACTCAATCCACGTCCTCCACGACAACCCTCTCGCCTGTCACCCGCTGCGACAAGGCCGCTGCCATAAACCGGTCGAGGTCGCCGTCCAAAACATCGCTCGGTGAACTCGAAACCACACCGGTGCGTAAGTCCTTTACCATCTGATAGGGCTGCATGACATAGGAGCGGATCTGGTGCCCCCAACCGATATCGGTTTTCGACGCGGCGTTCGCATCGGCCTCCGCCTCGCGCTTTTGCAGTTCGTTTTCATACAGCCGCGCGCGCAGCTGGTTCATGGCTTCGGCTTTGTTCTTGTGCTGGCTGCGCTGGTTCTGGCACTGCACCACAATGTTGGTGGGGATGTGGGTAATCCTCACTGCACTGTCAGTCGTGTTGATGTGCTGCCCGCCCGCACCCGACGCGCGGAACGTATCGATGCGCAGGTCGCTTTCGACAATTTCGATGTCGATATTTTCGTCGACGACCGGATAGACCCACACGCTGGCAAAGCTCGTCTGGCGCTTGTCGCCGCTGCCGAACGGGCTGATCCGCACCAGCCGGTGCACGCCGCTTTCGGTCTTGGCATAGCCGTAAGCGTTTTCGCCCTTCAGCAGATAGGTAACCGACTTGATCCCCGCCTGATCGCCGGCGTGATAATCGATCGTTTCGACTTTCATCTTATGCCGCTCTGCCCAGCGCATATACATGCGGCCCAGCATTTCGGCCCAGTCGTTGCTTTCGGTGCCGCCCGCGCCCGCATTCACTTCGATATAGGTGTCGTTGGCATCGGCCTCGCCGGCCAGCAACGCTGCCACCTTGTCACGTTCGGACTTTTCGGCGAGCGTTGCGAGCTGCTCAAGCCCCTCGTCAACCATCGCTTCGTCGCCTTCGGCTTCGGCCATTTCCATCAGCTCGACGGTATCGTCGAGCTCGGCCTGTGCTGCACGCGTTGCTTCGATGGCTTGTTCCAGCCGCCGCCGCTCACGCATGACGACTTGCGCTGCCTTCGGATCGTTCCACAGCGTCGGATCCTCGACCATCGCGTTCAGCTCTTCGAGACGCGCCAAAGCACGGTCCCAATCGATGAAACGGCGGAGCAGCGCGAGCGCGGCATTGATCTGGTTGACGTGAGCCTGCGCCTCGGCACGCATTGTGAATTCCTAGGTAAAACGTCACCCCGGCGGAGGCCGGGGTGACAATTGCGTTAATAGATGCCGCCCTGCTTCTCAAGGAAGTCGCTATCGGGGCGGCTTTTGGGGGCGGCTTTGGGTGCCGCCGATCTGGCTTTGACTAAGGGTGTAGCGACATCCTTGCCCACTGAACGCCGCGGTTCGCTTTCCGGCTTGAACGCTTCCCAGATCACCGCAGCCTTGGGATCGGCATCATCGGGAAAAGCGCCATAGACGCGCTTGCCCGAACGCCGGTCGATGCGGACCATGCGAACGCCCGCCGTGGCTCGGAACGGCTTGACCGGCATCCCTTCCATTGCGGGTTTGGCAAATGCCTTGAAAATCGGGGCCGCGATAACGCCACCCTGCGCGCCGCCGCCCATTGATCGCGGCTGGTCATAGCCAAGATACACGCCCGCCACGATATCAGCCGACCCGCCCACGAACCAGACGTTCGTCGGTCCCGTCGTCGTGCCGGTCTTGCCGAAAATCGGCCGGTTAAGGTCGCGCAACACTGTCGCGGTCCCGCGCTGGATGACGCCTTCGGTAATGTGCACCATCTGGTAGGCCGTCATCGGGTCCATGACTTGCTTGGTCCGCTGGGGCGGGCGCGGCATGGCCTTGCCGTCATACTCTGCCATGTTACACTTTTCGCAAGGCCGCGTATCAGCGCGGAAAATGACCTTGCCACGCCGGTCCTGAACCAGATCGACGAGCGTCGGTGTCAGCGCGCGGCCATTGTTTGCCATGATTGAATAGGCATTGACCATGCGCTCGACGGTCGTGTCGCCTGCACCGAGTGCAATCGCGAGCACTGCCGAATAAGGTTTGCCGGGTTCGCTCACCCCAAGATCGGCAGCGAGTTTCACCACATTCTTCATGCCCGTCTGGCTGGCGGCGCGCACCGTCATGAGGTTGCGCGATTGTTCGATGCCCCAGCGAAGCGTTTGCGGCCCTGCACCGCTCGCACCGCCAAAGTTGCGGAAACATTTCTGGCCATAACGTGCGCCTTGATACACACAGAATGGCCCGTCGACGATGATCGACGCCGGTGTCATCCCGTGGTCGAGCGCAGCGGCATAGGCGATGGGTTTGAACGTCGATCCCGGCTGGCGCAGCGCTTGCGTCGCGCGGTTGAACGACTGGATGCGCGCATCGAAACCGCCCTGCATCGCCAGCACTTGGCCGGTATGCGGATTCTGCGCGACCATCCCGCCAGAGATTTCAGGGACGCT
>JANOZQ010000369.1:0-3124 GCA_031429555.1 Sphingomonas sp.
GTCGTAAACGCGTAGCTCGCGAGCCCCCCGCCGCCCGACATCATCGCAACGAGGATGCACGACTTGCGATGGTCGCGCCACAGGATGCGTAGCGACGAATGTTCGCGTCTCTGGTCGATGCCCGCGAAGGATTTGGTCTCGGTCATCGTCCGCCGCAGCAGGAACACCATCACCGCGAGGATCGCGCCGATCACGAACGGAATGCGCCAGCCCCAGTCGCTAAGCTGCGTCTCGCTGAGCGTCGCTTGCAGGATCAGCGCCGTGATGATCGCCAGCAGCTGCCCGCCGCTCAATGTCGCATATTGAAAACTCGACCAGAAACCGCGCCGGTCCGCCGGAGCCATTTCGGACAAATAGGTCGCGCTCGATCCATATTCGCCGCCGACGGACAGTCCCTGGATCATCCGCGCCACCACCAGCAGAACCGGCGCGGCAACGCCGACTTGTGCATAAGTGGGCGCAAAGGCGATCATCAGCGAACCGAACGCCATCATGATCACCGACAGCGTCAGCCCTGCCTTGCGCCCATGCTTGTCGCCGTAAATGCCCATGACCCACGCACCGATGGGCCGCATCAGGAAGCCAGCGGCAAAGATTGCGGCGGTGTTGAGCAATTGCGCGGTCGCATCGCCCTTGGGGAAAAAGACCGGCGCGAAATAGATGGCAAAAGTCGCATAAGCGAACCAGTCATACCATTCGACCAGATTGCCCGCCGACCCTGCGACGATTGACTTCAAGCGCTTGGTGTCGATGCTCATATGTGCGGCTTATGCGACGGAGTGGCAATATGCCAAGGCCGGTGCGACTTGTGCGGCATGCGTGTTGTCCGTTAGTGGCTGGCGATGAAAAAAATGCCGCTTACCCTGAGCCTGTCGAAGGGCTGTCCTTCTGCTTACGCTGGCCAAGAAAGAAGGACAGGGCTTCGACAAGCTCAGCTTGGTCGGTTTTTGGCTGGGATTGCTCTGCTACTGGCTGTCGTCGCCTGCGTGCGGCCGCCCGCCCCGGTGCCGCAACCGCGCCCCGCGCCGCCTGTCGTTCGTCCCTTGCCGACGCCGCCACCTGCACCCGCTGCCAATTGGGCGGACCGCGCGCCTGCCCCCGGCGTCTGGACCTACACGCGCGATGGTCGCGGCAGTATCGCGCGCTTTGGGCAGTCGGGCAGCGATGCGCTGTTTACGATCAGCTGCGACGCCAACGGCGCGCGGATTTTCGTGTCGCGTACAGGCACGGTCGCGGCGCGGATGACGCTGCGGTCGACCAACGGTGCCAAGGCTTATGATGCGCTTCCAACGAACGGCACGCCGCCTTATGTCGCCGCCGAAATCACCGCGCGCGACCCGCAGCTTGATGCGATGGCATTCAGTCGGGGGCGTATCCTGATCAGTCTCGATGGCGCGGGCGATCTGATCCTGCCGATCTGGCCCGAATTCACCCGCGTCGTCGAGGATTGTAGAGGTTAGTCCGGGGGCTAATTCATTTCGAACCGCACGGTCATCGTCCGCCATTCCTGAAACGGCTCACCGTCGCGCGTCGCGGGTTTGAACCGCCAGTTCTTCATTGCCCAGTCGCGCGTTGCCGCAAAGAACGCATCCTGATCAACCTTGACAGCTTCGATCCGCAGCGGTCGGCCGTCGATACCGACCAGCACCCGTACCGTAACGGCACCTTCTATATTCATGCGCTGCATTGCGGGCGGATAGGGCGGTTGCGGATTGCGCCCGGTGAATTGCGGGCCGATGACGACGGGGTCTTTGGGTGGATCGATGTCGATGATGTCAATGCCACCGCCAATGCCCTCGCCAGTTCCCGCGCCGGTTAGCGGCCCGGGGTCTTCGGTCAGGCCAGGATCAGCGCCGGTTGGCTTGCTTTTTACGACGCGCTCGATGCGATTAACCGGCAGCGCTGTTTTCGTTTTTGTTTTTGGCGTTGCATCATCGACCACTTCGGGCGGTATTGTCGTGTCGGCCACGTTATAGCCCTCGAGGATGTCGGGAATAATCGTTTTCACTGTTGGCGCGATCATCATCAGCGCACCGATCCCGGCGGCATGAATGGCAATAACAGCAACCATCGCTGCGGGACGGCGTGGCTTGGTATCAAGGAACCCGGGGGACATCACAACACCTCCTTATCGACGGTGTCACAGATGCACCGCTCTGAAACAGGATGTTACATCATTACATTTCATTGTAAAGATAGTCAGAAAAGCCGGATTTCGGGGGTTTATGAAAAAGGGGAGGTATAAAACCGCAGACCTTGAATCATGACGACAAAATAAATTTTCCACAAGTCCTTGATCGCGAGTCGCGAATGACTCATGTGTTGTGCGTGTCCAACGCAGGGCACGTCCTATTAACTAGCGAAAGGAGGTGATCCGATGTCTCATGGTTCAGCAAGTGGCACGGGTAATTTCGTTCGGGAGCTGCGCGGCTAAGGCATTTCCTTGGCTGACCATGGTCTCCCGGGCTTGAGATACGTCTCCGGCCGCTGACCATGTTAGGGGTTGCCGATCCGAAAGGGTCGGCAACCTTTTTCATTTTTGGGCCGCAGCGATCGCGGCCAATTATGGACACGCGCAATCGCGTCGGTTAGCGTTCCTGCAAATCAGGGAGGCGGCTGCGAACGATGATCGGCTATTCAACACTTGGCACCAATGACATTGCGCGGGCGCGCACATTTTACGATGCGCTGTTCGAAATTGTCGGGGCCAAACGGATCATGGAATTCGGCGACGATCTCGGTGGCTTTACCATGTGGGGCACGAGTTGGGATAAGCCCGGCGTTGCGGTAACGCTTCCTCATGACAAGCAGCCTGCGACAGTCGGCAACGGCAATATGATTGCGCTGACGGTGGACCAGCGCGCGCATGTTGACGCGCTTTACGCCAAGGCACTCGAGTTGGGCGGGACTTGTGAGGGCCCGCCGGGATTGCGCGGCGACGAAGGGCCGCAAGCGTTTTACGGCGCTTATTTCCGCGATCTTGACGGCAACAAGCTGGCGGCCTTCCGGATTGGAGCCGCATCATGATCCGCCGTATTATACTTATCTCCGCGCTGCTGGCATCGACATCTGCGCTCGCCGAACCTGATTATGCTGCTGCGATCCGCGCCGATTATGACGCAAA
>JANOZQ010000370.1:0-5841 GCA_031429555.1 Sphingomonas sp.
GGGTGAGTAAGTGGCTAAGAAGATTACTGGTTATATCAAATTGCAGGTGCCTGCGGGTGCCGCAAATCCGTCCCCGCCGATCGGGCCCGCCTTGGGTCAGCGCGGCGTGAACATCATGGAATTCTGCAAGGCGTTCAACGCCGCGACGAGCGAAATTGAAAAAGGCATGCCGATCCCGACGGTCATCACCGTGTTTGCGGACCGCAGCTTTTCGTTCATCACCAAGTCGGCCCCTGCCAGCTTCCTGATCAAGAAAGCCGCCAACCTGAAGTCCGGTTCGAAAGAGCCCGGCAAGGTGAGCGCCGGAAAGATCGCACGGTCCAAGCTCAGCGAAATCGCCGAATTGAAAATGAAAGATTTGAACGCCAACGACATCGACGCCGCCACGCGGATCATCGAAGGCAGCGCCCGCGCAATGGGCCTCGAAGTGGTGGAGGGCTGAACATGACCAAGCTGACAAAACGCGCAAAGGTCCACGCTCTCGTTGACCGCGAAAAACTCCATGGCATCGACGAAGCCATTGCGATTGCCAAAGCAAACGCAACGTCGAAGTTCGACGAAAGCATCGAAGTTGCATTGGCACTCGGTGTCGATCCGCGTCACGCCGACCAGATGGTCCGCGGTGTCGTGACCCTGCCCAAGGGCACGGGCAAGACAGTGCGCGTCGGCGTCTTTGCCAAGGGTGCCAAAGCCGACGAAGCCCGCGAAGCGGGTGCCGATGTCGTCGGTGCCGAGGACCTGCTCGACATCGTTCAGGGCGGCAAAGTCGATTTTGACCGCTGCATCGCGACGCCCGACATGATGGGGCTGGTCGGACGCCTCGGCAAGATTTTGGGACCAAAGGGCATGATGCCAAACCCCAAGCTCGGCACCGTGACCATGAACGTCGGTGAAGCGGTCAAGGCTGCCAAGGGAGGCCAAGTCGAATATCGCGTTGAAAAGGCCGGGATTATCCATTCGGGCATCGGCAAGGCGTCGTTCCCCGCTGAAGACCTGCGCGCCAATTTCGACGCGCTGGTCGATGCTGTGTCCAAAGCCAAGCCAACGGGTGCGAAGGGCAAATATCTGAAGAAGATCGCAATGTCTTCGTCGATGGGCCCGGGCATCAAGATCGATGTGGCCGAAGTCACGGCTTAACGAACGGCAAACCAGGAATTAACAGAGGGCCGGGAGCAATTCCGGCCCTCTTTTTCGTGGCGATGCGGAAAAAGGCACAATGTCATGGCCAAACGGACAGTTTTGATTACCGGCGCATCGGCGGGTTTGGGCGCTGGCTTTGCCCGCGCCTTTGCCGCGCGCGGGGATAATCTGGTCCTCGTCGCCCGGCGGACGGCGCGCCTACAGGCGCTGGCGAACGACCTCATTTCGGCGCACGGCATCGACGTGCATGTAATCACATCCGACCTGACCGAGGCTGGCGCAGTTGCGCAGTTGCAAATCGAGCTCGAGGATCAGAGCTGCGTTGTAACGCATCTGGTCAACAACGCCGGATACGGGCTGCGTGGTAATTTCGTCGATATGGATGGCCCCAGCCAGGCGCGGATGATCGATCTCAATTGCCGGGCGCTCGTCGAACTGTGCCACGCTTTCCTGCCCGCAATGGTCGCGGCACGGCGCGGAGGTATCCTCAACATTGCGTCCACCGCCGCGTTTCAACCCGGGCCGTGGATGGCGGTGTATTATGCGAGCAAGGCGTTTGTCCTGAGCTTTTCCGAGGCGTTGCACGATGAAGTGCGTGCCAGCGGCGTGACAGTTACCGCACTGTGCCCCGGCCCGACCAGGACCGAATTTTTCGAAACAGCGCAGATGAATGACACCGCACTGTCCCGTTATATGGCGGGCGATGCCGACAAAGTCATTCGCGACGGAATCGCCGCACTTGATCGCAATCGCGCCGTCGCCATTTCCGGTTTGCTGAACACCGTCATCGCGCAATCGATCCGTTTCACGCCGCGCGCGCTTGCCCGCTGGATAGCAGGCGCGTTGCAAAAACGGCGCTGAATAAAAAAGGGCCAGGTTTCCCCGGCCCTTTTCGTAATCATCTGATCAAATATCAGGCGAGATCGAATCGATCCGCATTCATGACCTTCACCCATGCCGACACGAAGTCGCGCACAAATTTCGCTTCATGGCCTTTCTCGGCATAAACTTCGGCCGTTGCCCGCAGCTGCGAATTCGAACCGAAGACGAGATCGGCGCGCGTGCCTTTCCAGCGCGGTGTGCGACCGCCACGGTCATAGCCCACAAATGCTTCTTCGTCGCTGCCTTCGACGGGTTCCCAGAACGTGTCCATGTCGAGCAGATTGACGAAGAAATCGGTCGTCAGCTGGCCTGGACGCGTCGTCAGGACACCATGCGTGCTGTTGCCATGCGTGGCCCCAAGAACGCGCAGACCACCAATCAACACTGTCATTTCCGGTGCCGACAGGCCCAGCAGTGCGGCCCGGTCAATCAGCATTTCTTCGGTTTTCACCGAATGCTTGACCGACAGATAGTTACGGAAGCCATCGACCTTGGGCTCGAGCGGTTCGAAACTTGCCGCGTCTGTCCAGTCTTGTGTCGCATCGCCACGACCACCCGCAAATGGCACCGCAACGTCGAAGCCAGCATCCTTTGCTGCCTTCTCGACTGCTGCCGTTCCCGCCAGCACAATGGCATCGGCAAGTGAAATCGACCCGCGCAGTTCGTTGAGTTTCGCCAACACGACGGCAAGCTCGGCGGGCTCGTTGACGGCCCAGTCCTTTTGCGGCGCAAGCGCAATCCGCGCACCGTTGGCACCGCCACGATGATCGGACTTGCGATAGGTCGAGGCGCTGGCCCATGCTGTCTTCACCAGCTGGGCAATGGTCAGTCCGCTGTCGAGTACCGCCGCCTTGAACGCCGCATAATCGGCATCCGACTGTGTCAAACCAGCGGGAACCGGATCCTGCCAGATCAGGTCTTCGGCGGGGACTTCGGGTCCGAGGTAGCGAACTTTTGGCCCCATATCGCGGTGGCACAGCTTGAACCACGCCCGCGCAAAGGCATCGTCAAGATCGGCCTGATTGTCGCGGAACCGCTCCGAAATCGCCCGGTAGGCGGGGTCCATTTTCAAGGCCATGTCCGCCGTCGTCATCATCGTCGGCACTTTTTTCGACGGATTACGTGCATCGGGGGCCATGTCCTCGATGTCAGGATTGATCGGCTGCCACTGCTTGGCACCGGCCGGGCTGGTCACGAGTTCATAGTCATATTTGAACAGCAGCCGGAAATAATCGCCGTTCCACACCGTCGGGTTCGGCGTCCATGCCCCTTCGATACCCGATGTCGTGATGCGGCCTTCGTTGATTTCGTTGGTGTCGTGCAACCAGCCAAATCCCAGCCGCTCCATCGATTCCGATTCAGGGCTGTGGCCGAAAGTTTCGGAAGGCTTTGCACCATGGGCCTTGCCGAACGCGTGTCCGCCAGCCGTCAGTGCAACTGTTTCCTCGTCATTCATCGCCATCCGCTCGAACGTAGTGCGCATGTCGCGCGCTGACTGAAGCGGATCGGGGTTTCCACCCGGTCCTTCGGGATTGACGTAGATGAGCCCCATCTGGATGGCAGCGAGTGGGTTTTCGAGATCAGCTTCTTCTTCGGGGCGGATGCGAGTCAGTGCGCCTTGGTCCACCCACTTGTCTTCCTGACCCCAGTAGATGTCACGCTCGGGCTCAAACACATCCGCACGGCCGCCGCCGAAGCCAAAGACAGGTCCACCCATGCTTTCGATGGCAACGTTACCCGTAAGAATGAACAAATCGGCCCAGCTGATCTGTGCGCCATATTTCTGCTTGATCGGCCACAGGAGGCGACGTGCCTTGTCAAGGTTGCCGTTGTCCGGCCATGAATTCAGCGGCGCAAACCGCTGCTGTCCGGCACTCGATCCGCCACGACCATCAGCCGTGCGGTATGTGCCGGCGGCATGCCACGCCATGCGGATCATGAACGGCCCATAATTGCCATAATCAGCAGGCCACCACGGCTTTGAATCCGTCATCAGCGCGGTCAGGTCGGCCTTCAGCGCGGCATAATCGATCTGTTTGAAGGCTTCGGCATAGCTGAACTCGCTGCCCATCGGGTCGGGCGAACCACCGCCCTGATGCAGAATGTCGATTGGCAAAGCGCCGGGCCACCAATCCTTGTTCTGCCGACCCAACAGCGAACGCGCGGTGCTGGGCTTGTGAACGGGGCATCCAGCGGCTTCAGCATCTTCATAATCGGCCATGACAACATCTCCATTAAAAAATCTCGAGCTATCACTACGCCCGATGCCATCGTCGCGGAAACAAAAAGCTTCGGTTATCGTGATCGACTCTTTCGATGAGTTGGTACGTATCAAGTGATTATAACGATGACCGGCAAAGGCGTTGCGAAACTTTTGGGCGTGATAAAGTGGATATCAAATCCGCTGCGCATCCTTGTTCACCGACGTGCCTGTTCTGACGGACGATAAACCAGGCAAAAAAAGGGACCGAACGAATAAACGTCCGGTCCACTTTCCTTTACGCCCCCCGACGTCTACGAAGGCGATCATTCCCCGAAGCGACCCGAGAGCTGATCAAGACCCGTCCTTAAATGTAACGGCGATGTCATAATGCCAAGCGGTATACATTCCACTGATATAAAGCGGTCTGAAGCAACGGGGCGGACACTCCGCTCGCCTTATATGTTTGGTGCGCTGCCGGAGGCGGTGCAACAGGATCTGCGGCGCGGCGCTGTCCCACGAAGTTTCAGCGACAACCAGCTTATCCACCAGCGCGGCGACAAGCCGGACGGTTTTTGGGTGATCGAATCAGGCCAGGTAAAAATGGGCCGCCATCAACCTGATGGCGACCTCCGTGTGTTCGCCATTCTGGGCACGGGGGACAGCTTCGGCGAACCCGCATGTCTCGGCGAATTCAAGCGCGTTGCCGATGCGGTTTCGGTTGGGCAGACCCGATTGCTCTGGATCAGTGAATCAGCTCTGTTCGAGGTTATCGAAGCGTCGCCAGCAGCAGCGCGGGCCGTGTTGCGTGTCCTTTCAATCCAGTTTCAGGAAGCGCTCGACGCGCTGCTCGTGGTGCGCAAAATGCCGCCACGCCAGCAACTTGCACGCATATTGGCAGCGTTGTGCGCTGCGCACCCAGCGCCAGTGACGCTCAAGATCCGCCATGAGGAACTGGCCGAGCTGGTCGGAGTTTCGCGGATGACGATCGGCACACTGCTCACTGGCCTCGAAGCCGATGGCCTGTTGACGCGCGGCTATCGTCGGCTCGTCGTCACGCAGCCCGAAGCGTTACGGCACATGTCGCAGCTCTAACGCGCCACGGCGCGGTTGACTAACGCGCCTGCGTCGCTATTTGGCACGACCTTGGCAAAGGAGCTTGCTCCGATGCCGCCGTCCGAGACAGTTGGTGCTTCGCATTTGGCGGGGCTTAATTTCCAGCCAAGACGGGGAACAGTTTTTGCCGCATCTGAAAAGGTGCGTCGGGTAACCAGACCCCTCGGGCGGGCCGTATTGGCTCGCATTCCAGCGATCCTGTGCGGCTCAAACATGTGCGTCATTTTGGCGCATGTGAACACGTGGAGAATGGCATGGACCGTACTGAAAAGTCCGATCTGGTTACCAGTCTGAACGCAAGCCTCGCCACAGTCGGCGTTGTCGTTGTCGCCCGCAATCTCGGGCTGACAGTTGCACAAACAACCGATCTGCGGACGAAAATGCGCGAAGCCGGGGCCAGTTTCAAGGTCACGAAGAACAAGCTCGCCAAACTCGCGATTGAGGGCACTCCGTATGCCGCGCTCAGCGATATGCTGACCGGTCCGACGGGTTTTGCCACATCG
>JANOZQ010000371.1:0-2369 GCA_031429555.1 Sphingomonas sp.
CGCAGGCGTGCCATCAACCTCGACCGGATAGCTCGGGCGGCTGTTCACGGGATCATTGTTGATTTGCATGACGTCCACGGTCTCGCCCGACCACGGGTTTGTCCATTTGCGGACGATCTCACCGGTTTTGGGATCGGTGTAGAACATGACTTCGCGGCTGACGAGGCGATAGCCTTTCCCGCGCACCGGATCAGACACGGGCACGCATTGGCGGATGTTCATCCCCTCGCCATTGAACAAGTGGCGGTCGGGCTCACCCGCGACGCGCGAATAGACCTTGCCTGACCAGTAATAGACCGCAGGAACGCCATCGCCCGCGCCGCATTGCACACGTTTCGATATTTCGAAAGCATCGGCGGGAACAGCAGGATCGAGTGTCCGGGCCTGCGTCGAGCCGGCGGTTAACGCGGTAGCCAGCAAAAGGCATTTGAAAGGGGTCATGATCATCTCCTCTTAATCAACAGTGCAGCTCGCCTGCATCCAGCGCAAATTGATGCCGATCCGCTTCGCCTCGGGATCGGCCCAGCTATAGCTTTCGGCGCGGTCGGGCGTTTCGGGTTTGTGGACATACAGAACGAGGCTCGGCTTGTTCGGGCCACTGGGCCAGACGACATTGCGCATTCTGAGCACAACCGGCGGCGCGCCGGTATCCCCGCCGCCAAACAAGACGCGACCGCCCTGATCGTGAAGTTTCAGGCCTGCCGCAAAATACCAGTCGTCCGTGCCGTCAGCCCTTTTCTTTGTTTTTGGCACTGAGCCCCAGCAGGTCACGGGACGGGCGCGGCGGAGTTCGGTGACGCGCCCGTCAGGCAGCGTTAGCCGGACACGATTGTTGTCTGCGACATCGATTCTGCGAATCGTTAAACTCGCTATCGGGCGGTCGAATTGATCGATGTAAGTGAGGCGACCTCGTTCATCCGACTTTAGCCCGATCCAAGGCGCTGCTTTCTGTTTGGCCTCGCCGTCGAAATACACTTCTTCTTCGTTGGTATAAGTGCCGGACAATAGCGGCGGCGATGGCGGAACGGCCGCTAGCAAAATAGTGATTAACATCGCGGCTTTCCCCTCTCGACAGCGACGCTAAACTAGCCGCATATAAATGCAAATATGTCCGGACAAATTATCAAAGAACGGACGACGCCCTGTTCGCACCGGCTAAATTCTGACAGTATCCATCCATGCCCATTGCTCTCGACAATTTCGTCACGACCGTCGGTGACCATTTTGGCACCCGCCTGATTACCGGCGCAGCACCGCTTGCGCATTATGCCCAAAGTGAGGGGCACCACAGCTATGGCCCGCCGTCGGTCGTTGTCCAGCCGCGCAGTATCGACGATGTCCAGCGCGCGGTCGCTGCCGCCATCGCCAGCGGGCTGCCCGTTATCGGCTATGGCGCGGGAACATCGCTCGTAGGCAATGCAGCAGCCATCAACGGTGGCCTGTGCATCGACTTTTCAAAAATGAACCGCATCCTTGACATCAATGCCGAAGACTTGCTGTGCGTTGTCGAACCCGGCGTCACCCGAGAAGCGCTGAACGCCGAGATGCGCGCGACCGGCCTGTTTTTCCCGGTCGATCCCGGTGCCAATGCCTCGCTCGGCGGGATGATCTCGACCCGCGCTTCGGGCACCACCACTGTCCGCTATGGCAGCATGCGCGACAATGTGCTGGCCCTGAAAGTCGTGACGGCGGACGGCACCCTGATCCGCACGGGCAGCCGCGCGCGGAAGTCGGCAGCAGGTTATGACCTCACGCATCTGTTCACCGGTGCAGAGGGAACACTGGGTCTGATCGTTGAAGCGACATTGCGTTTGCATGGGCAGCCCGAGAAAATCCTTGCCGCGACATGGGATTTCGACACTGTGCAGGGGGCAGTCGATACCGTGATCGCGACCATCCAGTCCGCGGTGCCGATGGCGCGGATGGAATTGCTCGATGCTACGGCCATCCGCGCGTGCAATGCGTTCAGCGGTCTGGGCCTCCCCGAAAAGCCAATGCTTTTCCTGGAGTTCCACGGTTCGGACGCCGGCGTGGCCGACCAGCTTGAACGGGTCCGCAGTATTGGCAACGACTATGGCGGCGGCACAATCAATTTCGCGACCGACACCGAAGATCGCAACCGCCTATGGAAGGCGCGGCATCAGGCGCTTCCGTCGGCCCGCGCCATGACCCCCGGGGCTGTTGTCTGGACGACCGACATCTGCGTGCCGGTCTCGCGGCTCACCGACGCGATTACGCTCGTGCAAAATGCTGTCGCCGAAGCGGGCCTTACCGCGCCGATCCTGGGCCATGTTGGGGACGGGAACTTCCACACGCTGTTCGTGTTGCCGCCCGACGACCGCGACGCATGGGCCAGGGCCAAGGCAATC
>JANOZQ010000372.1:0-5681 GCA_031429555.1 Sphingomonas sp.
TTGGCTTGCTGCTCGGCAGCGGCACGAATCTCGGCAGGCGCAATCACCATGCCACGCTTCTTGAGGTACCCGTCCGGCCCCCATGCACTCGCAAACTCGCTCACAAAGCCCTGCAATCCCTTGATCGCTTTCAGGTGCGCGCTCTTAACATAAATGTAGAGCGGTCGTGCGCCGGGATAGGAGAAGTCCGAAATGCTGGCATAGGTCGGCACGACGCCGTTCAGGGTATTGCCTGACAGCTTATCAGTGTTTTCCTCGAGGAACGAGTAGCCGAAGATGCCCAGCGCTTGTTGATCGGCGAGCAGCTTCTGGACGATCAGATTGTCGTTCTCTCCGGCGTCAACGAACGCGCCATCTTCACGGATCGTCGTGCAGGTTTTCTTGTGGGCGTCGCTGTCTTTTTCTTTCAGTGCCTTCATCGCGGCGTCGCTGTCACATCCCTTGGTCAGGATCAGCTCGGCGAGCGCATCGCGTGTCCCGCTGGTCGACGGCGGGCCGTAAACCTTGATCGCGACCGCGGGCAGCGCAGGGTTCACGTCTTTCCACGTTTTCGCGGTCTGTGGTTTGCCGAACGGATTGGCGGCAAGCGCGGCATAGACATCACGCGGGGTCAGCGCGAGCTTCGGCCCTGCTTTCCCCTCGGCAAAAGCGATGCCGTCCAGGCCGATCTGCAACTCAACAACGTCCGTTACTTTGTTCTTCACGCAGCTTTCATATTCAGATTTCTTCATCGCCCGCGATGCGTTAGCAATGTCGGGGTGCCCCGCACCAACGCCGCCGCAGAATAGCTTGAAGCCAGGGCCAGTGCCGGTCGATTCGATGATCGGCGATTTCATGCCCGCGTTCTTGTTGACGAACTGTTCGGCAACCGCCGTTGCAAAGGGATACACGGTCGATGAGCCAACCGAGCGGATCTGATCACGAACTGCTGAATTGCCGCCCCCGCCCCCGCCGGTACTGTCGCATCCGCTAAGACCAATAAGTGCGACGGCAGCAATCACTGCAGTTGATCGAAACATGCTGGGGTACCCCTCCCGGTTCGGCGCGAGCGCACCTTGATCCTCGCCGCCTATCAGCGATTCGGGTGTTTCATGTTTCAGTTCGGTGACGTTTTCGTGACAGTCGCTTTGACCGCAGCGGGGAAGACGACCGATACCGTCGTGCCGATGCCAAGGTCGCTGCTGATCTCCAACCGTGCCCGGTGTCGCTCGACAATATGCTTGACGATGGCAAGCCCCAGACCCGTGCCGCCCATTGTCCGGCTGCGCCCCGCGTCGACGCGGTAGAAGCGCTCGGTCAGGCGGGGAATATGTTCAGGTGCAATCCCTTCGCCTTCGTCGGTAACGCTCATGCGGACGAGTGCCCCGTCGATCCTCACGCCAATTCTGACCGGCGCATTGGGGCGGCCATATTTAATCGCGTTGCCGACCAGATTGTGGACAACTTGTGACAATTGCGCGCGTTCACCCATCACGTCGGCTGTATTTGTTTCAAGGTCGAGAATTACCTGCGTTGGTTTGTCGCCTTGCTGGTCACGCAATTCGCCGGCGACCTCGCGAACAAGTTGCGGAATCGAAACGGTTTCGTCGGGGATGACATATTTTTCGGCTTCGATCCGACTGAGCGAAATCAGATCGTCGATGAGGCGCTGCATCCGCCGCGCTTCCTTCATCATGACATCAAGAAAACGTGCGCGCACCGCTGCGTCGCCACCCGCTTTGTCATCGGCCAGTGTCTCGATAAAGCCTAGGATCGCGGCCAGTGGCGTGCGTAATTCGTGGCTGGCATTGGCAACAAAATCGACGCGGGCCTGCTCGACGGCGTGGCGCGCGGCACGGTCAATCAAGTGCACGACGCGCTTGCCCGGTGCTATCGTCGCGACGTTGAGCTCAACCTGCTGTTCGCGCCCGCCGATGCCCAGCAGCTCGACACTCCCGTCTTTTGCATCGGCGGCAAGGCGCGCCGAAGCAGCAGGGTGACGAATCGCGAGCCGCACATCTTCGCCGACGATATGCCCGCCAAGCAACGCCAGAGCGGCCGGGTTGGCGGTGCGAACGCGATTGTCGATTATAAGCAGAACCGGTTCGGCAATCGCGTTGATCACCGCAGCTTCGATTCGGTCGGTCGGTGCTGGCTCGATACTTACTTTGAGCGGTTCCGGCCCTGAAAACAGCCATATTATAACCAGCGGTGCAAGGCCGGCGATGACAACCGCCGTTGCTGCCCCAAGTCCGTTGCCAAGCTGAAACACAGCCAGCGCCAGCCCTGTGGTAAGCATCAACGGGATTATGATACGCAAAGGGTTACGATCGGTCACCGCGTAACCCTACGCCGGATATGTGACCAGCATAAGCAGGATTAACCATCGGCAATCGCCAGCCGCGATTTTTTTGCTTATAGCGCAATTCAGGTTGAACGGGGCAGGCCGAATGGAAGACGAAAAGGGTATCGCAAACCGGCGGCGCGTGCTGCAACTGGGCGCGCTTGGCGCATCGGCCATGATGACAGTGCGCCCTGCGCTCGCAACAACAATGGCATCCGTTATTAACTGCCAGATTCCGGTGCCCGATCCAGGTCGCGCAGGCAATATGATTGCCGCCAACGGGTCGCTCGTGCCCCCGGGCACAGCAGGCGCGTTTCCGGGACCGGCATTGCCATTGAAAGGCGCGGATGTGAAACGCGCTTTGTCAGGCGGAACACTCCCCGGACAGGATCCGCAGGCGAGTCAAGCCTATATGAACTATGTCCGCCGCCTCCAGCATGGCCAGAGCGGCTTTACCTGCTTTGCTTCGCTGCAGATGCCGGGACGCTGAGGCCGGTTTGACCTATCGCGCCGGTCCGCCCGAAGGTTTGCGGATCGTCCCTCTCGACAGCTTGACCGCAATCTATCACCGGGCGAGTGGACAAACGCATGTCGTTGCCGAACCAATGCCCGAGATCCTGGCTGCGCTTGACGACGGAAACTGCGATCTACCCCAACTTTTTTTACGCCTTGGCTTGAATGACGACGCCGAGACGCGCGCCCTGCTGACCGAGCGCCTTGACGAGCTGGTCGCGACCGGACTTGTTGCAAAGATATGAGGCACAGTTTCGATGTGCGCGTCGGCCCCATCGGTTTCCGCATTGGTTCGGCGTGGCGTGCCCCGATTGCGGCGCTGGAGACACTTTACGCTGATTATCCGCTGGCTGGCGGCATCCCGAATTACACGGTTCGCCTTGAACCCGACAAGCCGTGGCGGCGGCTGATCCGTCCTTCGGTTGCGATCTGGGGCGATCATATCCTGCCCGATGCGCTGCCGTTGCCGTTGGCGCAGGGTTTGCTCGCGGCAGAAATGGGCATGAACCTGCAACTGGCGCTGGGCGAGCGGCGCTTCCTGCTGCTTCATGCGGCGAGTGTCGAAAAGGATGGGCGTGCCCTGATCCTGACAGGCGAATCCGGGTCAGGTAAATCCACTTTGTCCGCACTGCTCGGCGCAAACGGCTGGCGGTTCATGGGCGACGAATTTGTGCTTCTAGAGCCTGAATCAGGATTGATGTACCCGTTCCCGCGCCCCGTGAGCCTGAAGAACGCAAGCGTCGCGGCGCTCGAAGCGATCCTGCCCGACGACCGCTTCGGGCCGCGCCTGACCGGCACACCCAAGGGCGACATCCGTCATGTGAAGCCCGACCCAGCGGCCATCGCCGCAATGAACCAGACCGCGACGCCGCGCCTCATCCTGTTCCCGCGCTACGGTTTCGACGCCGCCGTTCGCGATGTGCCGCCGGGCGAGGTCTTTGTGCGGCTGACGCAGGCATCAACCAATTACACTGCGTTAGGACAACGCGGGTTCGATGCTCTCACGCGGTTGGTGACGACTGTTCCCGCCAAAGCCATCGACTATCCAGACACGATGACCGCGCTTCACATGGTTGCCGCTTTATGATTCTGGCTCGCGCGCTTGCTGATCCGGCAACCGTGCTGGCGCTCGATGACGCGCAGTGGACGTCCTTGCTGTGCATTGCGCATGCCGAACGCCTCCTGCCGACACTGGCGCACCGTATTGATGGTCTTGCGATCCCCGAAAATGCAAAAGCGGTGCTCAATAATGCGCGCCTGAATGCCGAAGCGGGGCGGGTCCGCGCTTTGTGGGAAATCGAAATGGTGCGACGGGCGCTGGTGCCGTTGGGCGTTCCGGTTGTTTTGCTGAAAGGGAGCGCATTCATTGCTGCCGGTCTGGATGCAGGGCAGGGGCGATTGGTCGGTGATCTCGACATCCTGGTGCCGCGCGACCGTCTGGGCGATGTCGAGACGGCAGTGCTCGGCGCGGGCTGGGAATGGCTCAAGGACGACGCTTACGACGATCATTATTACCGGACGTGGATGCATGAATTGCCGCCGATGATCCACCGCGACCGCGACGCGATGATCGATGTGCACCATACGATCCTGCCGCTTACCGCACGGCCCCGCCCCGATGCAGCAGCGATGATCGCGGACAGTGTGCCGCTCGAAAATGGCCTTCGCATACTTTGCCCCGAAGACATGGTGATCCACGCGGCTGCGCACTTGTTTGCCGATGGTGATCTTGCGGGTGGATTGCGCAATCTGTGGGACATCCGCTGCCTGATCGACGATCATCCGCTGGACAATTTGGTGGAACGTGCTCAGCAGCACGGCCTGAAAACCGATGTCGAACGGGCATTGCGCCTCGTTAAATGTATTTTCGGCGGGGAAGCACCGGCTGGAGCGATAGACCACCTGTTTATCACCCGCCTAATGGCCCGCGACGGATGGGGCCGCGAGACGCACAAGCTGCTGCGCTTCGCTTTCTACATCCGCTCGCATTTGATCCGCATGCCTTTGCCGCTGCTCATCCATCACTTGTTCACCAAATGGCGCAAGGCTAGGGGGGCGCCATGACCAAGATCGCCGCCATTATCCTTGCCGCGGGGCAGGGCACCCGCATGAAATCGGACTTGCACAAGGTGCTGCATCCAATTGCGGGCCGACCGATGCTGATGCACTTGCTTGATAGTTTTGCGGCGCTGAGCCCCGCCGCAATGGTCGTTGTGGCTGGAAACAAGCGCGAGCAGCTCGAAGCCGCGCTTGCACCGCTTGGGGTGACGACTGTGGTTCAGGAACCGCAACTGGGCACCGCACATGCCGCCCTTCAGGCAAAGTCGGCACTGGCAGATTTTGATGGCTATGTGCTTGTCTGCTTCGGCGATTGCCCTTTCTTGAAAGGCGAAACAGTTACGCGCCTGTGTGCGTCACTCGATGACGCTATGGTCGCCGTGCTCGGATTTCGCCCACCCGATACTGCCGCCTACGGCCGCATTATCGCGGACGATAACGCATCGGTCACTAAGATGGTCGAGCACAAGGATGCCAATGCCGAAGAACGCGCCGTGACACTGTGCAATTCCGGAGTCATCGTCGCGCGTAGTGCCGACATCTGGCGGCTGCTCGAAGCGGTGGGCAACGACAATGCAGCGGGTGAATATTATTTGCCTGATGTTGCGACCAATGCGCTGGCCGAGGGTGGACGCGTTGTTGTTGTCGAAACAGACGCCGACGAAGTGGCCGGTATCAACAGCCGCGCAGAACTCGCGGTGATGGAAGGCAAATGGCAGCAACGCCGCCGCAAAGCCGCAATGGACGCGGGCGCGACACTGATCGCACCCAAGACTGTCTGGTTTGC
>JANOZQ010000373.1:0-2007 GCA_031429555.1 Sphingomonas sp.
GTCATCCCTGGAGGCGTGGCGGGCAATTTGGAGACTAAACATGAGCGATCAGCTGACTTTGTCGGCCGAAGCGCGCGAGCGGGCAGGCAAGGGAGCCTCCCGCGCTCTGCGTCGTGAAGGCCGCGTTCCCGCCGTTATCTATGGCAACAATGAAGAACCCACGACGGTTCATCTCGAAGAAAAGGCCCTGATGAAAGCGCTGCACACGGGGCACTTCATGAACTCGGTGGTGATGGTCGGTGTCGGCGGCAAGGATGTTCGCACCCTGCCAAAGGACGTGTCGTTCCACCCAGTGACCGATCGCCCGCTGCACGTTGATTTCCTGCGGATTTCTGAGCATGCCAAGGTCACGGTCAACGTGCCGGTTCATTTCATCAATGAACTCGCAGCGCCCGGCATCAAGCGTGGCGGCGTGCTCAACGTGGTTCGTCACGAGCTCGAACTGGTCTGCGATGCGGCCGAAATCCCTGATGAAATCGCGGTCGACCTGACCGGCTTTGAAGTCGGCGATTCGATCCACATCTCGGCGGTAACCCTGCCCAAAGGCGTTTCATCGGCGATCACCGACCGCGATTACACCATCGCCACCATCGTTGCCCCGTCGGCGCTCAAGTCGAGCGAAGGCGACAGCGACGATGCGCCTGCCGAAAGCGAAGAAGCGGCTTCCTAAGAGCGCATGCAACTCTGGGTCGGCCTCGGCAATCCCGGCGCGGACTATGCCATGCACCGGCACAATGTCGGGTTCATGGCAGCGGACGTCATTGCATCCGAATACAGCTTCAGCCCCTGGAAATCGAAATTCCAGGGGCTGATCGCCGAAGGGCGTGTTGGCGATGCGAAAGTATTGTTACTGAAGCCTGCGACTTTCATGAACGACAGCGGCCGCAGCGTCGGCGAAGCGGTGCGCTTCTACAAGCTCGAAACCAGCGATGTGACCGTCTTCTACGACGAACTCGACCTTGCGCCGTTCAAGATCAAAGTCCGAACCGGCGGCGGCACGGCGGGGCATAATGGCATCCGCTCAACCGTCGCACACATCGGCGAAGATTTCCGCCGCGTCCGCATCGGCATAGGGCATCCGGGGCACAAAGACCGGGTAACGGGACATGTGCTGGGCAATTACGCCAAGGCGGAGATGGACGATCTCGCGCACCTGCTTGGCGCCATTGCGGCGGAGGCGGCATGGCTGGCCAACGGCGACGATGTGCGGTTCATGAATGATGTGGCGATGCGCCTCGCGCCGTCACCCTGAACTTGTTTCAGGGTCCATTGTTCAGCAAAGACTATTGGTCCCGCTATAGGGTAGATGCTGAAACAAGTTCAGCATGACGGAAGGCGAATAATGGGTTTCAAATGCGGTATCGTCGGGCTGCCCAATGTCGGCAAGTCCACTCTCTTCAACGCGCTGACCGAAACGGCGGCTGCGCAGGCGGCGAATTATCCGTTTTGCACGATCGAGCCCAATGTGGGCCAAGTCGCGGTCCCCGATCCGCGCCTTGACGACATCGCCCGTATTGGCGGTTCGGCGAAGATCATCGAGACGCAACTGGCGTTTGTCGACATCGCGGGCCTCGTGCGCGGCGCGTCGACCGGCGAAGGTCTCGGAAATCAGTTTCTCGGCAATATTCGCGAAGTCGATGCCATCGTCCACGTCCTGCGCTGTTTCGAGGGCGGCGACGTGACGCATGTCGAGGGCAAGGTCGATCCCATCGACGATGCCGAAACGGTCGAGACCGAACTGATGCTGTCCGATCTCGAATCGCTCGAAAAACGCGTCCCGAATCTGATCAAAAAAGGTCAGCAAGGCGACAAGGAAGCCAAAGCCACTGCTGAAGTTCTGGGCCGCGCGCTGGATTTGCTCCGCGCAGGCTCCCCTGCCCGCCTGACGAGAATCACCGATCCCGAAGAACAACGGCTGTTCGCTCAAGCCCAACTCCTGACCGCCAAGCCCGTGCTTTACGTCTGCAACGTCGATGAAGGTTCGGCCGCCAACGGAAACGCCCTCTC
>JANOZQ010000374.1:0-2728 GCA_031429555.1 Sphingomonas sp.
GGGGTGACCAAACTCATCGACCATGACGCTATGGTCGATGACCAGGTGGACCGGCACCAGCGGGTTAATCTTCGATGTATCCCCGCCGAGCTTGGCAATCGCATCGCGCATTGCCGCCAGATCGACGACGCAGGGAACGCCGGTGAAATCCTGAAGCAAAACGCGCGCCGGACGATACTGGATTTCGCGGTCTGGGCCGACCGGGTTTTTCTGCCAGTCAATCAGCGCGCGGATGTCATCGACCGAAACGGTGAACCCGCCGTCTTCAAAACGGAGCAAATTCTCGAGCAAAACCTTCAGGCTGAAGGGCAGGCGCGATACATCGCCGAGCTTCGCCGCTGCCTTGTCGAGGCTGAAATAGGCAAATGTCCGCCCTCCGGCCTCCAGCGTCGAGCGGGTTGCAAGTGTGTCCTGTCCGACGGCGGTCATGGCGGCGTTTCCCTGTGTGGCGATGATGCGTTGCAGCATCCCTTAGCGACGCCACTGAATTTGGCAAAGGTGCCAACGCGCACAAAAATCCCCGCCCGGGGTTGACCGGACGGGGATTTTTGAAACTATACCGAGATTGTCAGGCGAAGGAGACAGTCACGCGCTTTGCACGGCGGACGACAACGCCCATGGCACCGAAACCGACCAGCATCATTGCCCAGCTTGCGGGTTCGGGCACAGCAGCGACCACCGCTTGATCGACATAGGTCCGGAAACCGACGTCACCCGGCAGTACGGCATAGGCCGCGCCATTGTTCGAAAAATAGCCCCGGCCACCGGCATATTGGTTATACTGGAAGACCGGCGCGGCTTGGGTACCGGCTACGTTACCGATTGTGACCAGGCCAAATGCACCACGCTCCAATAACGCTACACTGAAGCTGAACACGTCGCCAGCGTTCACGGCATAAGCGAGCGGCGATATGTCGACATAAAAGGTGGCTGCGCTGTTCAAAGCAGCTTGCCCGAGAACGGCGCCCACGGGCACGTCGATCGCTTCGACGAAGGTGCCCCCTGCTGCCAGATCTCCCGAAAAAAGCGAGAAACGGAAAGCGTTGGCAAAGCCGAATTGGCCGCTGTTCCAAAAGGGACCCTGAAGTTCAATGGCGTTAAGCGTGCCAGTCACGCCCGCCGTCACGCTCTGTCCGACAATCGCGTTGAAGAGCGGCGGATTTGTGCTTCCCGGGGGCGACGCGCGGTCACCAACCGTTGCCACAACGCGGCCCAGCACAGGCGGCGTGGCGATAATAGCAGCCTGATCAATAACGACAGCGGCCAAAGCGGGTAAAGCTGACAACAACGAAACCGAGGCAAGCGCGCCCCGTACAACATTCATCAAACACATTTTCACAATCCCCAAACAACCCTCATTGTTTGTTTGTTAAACAGCCATTTAACGATCTGCAATAGTGACCCTTGGTCCCACTTTGGGACTAGAGCTTGCCCGTCAACTCCGGCACGATCTTGAACAAATCACCGACGAGGCCGATGTCCGCGACCTGGAAAATCGGCGCGTCTTCGTCTTTGTTGATCGCGATGATCGTCTTGCTGTCCTTCATCCCCGCGAGATGCTGGATCGCACCCGAGATGCCGACAGCGATATAGACTTCGGGCGCGACGATCTTGCCCGTCTGGCCGACCTGATAATCGTTGGGGACATAGCCCGCATCGACCGCCGCGCGGCTGGCACCGACGCCTGCACCGAGCTTGTCGGCGAGCGGTTCGATGATCGAGTGGAAATTCTCGCTATTCTGCAGCGCGCGGCCGCCCGAGACGATGATCTTGGCGCTAGCGAGTTCAGGACGGTCGGACTTCGACAGGTCGGCGCTGACGAACGACGACATGCCTTTGTCGCCGGTTGAGGCAACAGCTTCGACCGTTCCGCTGCCGCCACTACGTTCGGCTTTGGCAAAGGCCGTGCCGCGCACGGTGATGACTTTCTTCGCATCGCTCGACTGGACGGTTGCGATGGCATTGCCCGCATAGGTCGGGCGCGTGAACGTATCGTCACTTTCGACCGACAGGATTTCGCTGATCTGCATAACATCGAGCAGCGCCGCAACGCGCGGCGCGATGTTCTTGCCGTTCGCCGTGGCTGGCGCGACGAATGCGTCGTGATGGCCCATGAGGTCAACGATCAGCGGCGCGACATTTTCGGCAAGCGCATGGTCGAATGCGGCATCGTCGGCGACATGAACTTTGCCCACGCCCGCGATCTTTGCGGCAGCATCGCCAACCGCGCCAACGCCGTGCCCAGCAACGATGACATGCACTTCACCCAGTTGTGACGCAGCGGTGATGGCGGAAAGGGTGGCGTCCTTGATGCCTGCGGCATCATATTCGACCCAAACGAGCGTCTTCATGCGGCGACTCCCATATCCTTGAGTTTGGCGACCAGCGCATCGACGTCGGGCACCTTGATCCCCGCGACACGCTTGGCCGGTTCAACAACTTTCAGCGTGGTCAGGCGCGCGGTGACATCGACCCCATAATCGGCTGGCGTTTTCTGCGCCATTGGCTTTGACTTCGCCTTCATGATGTTGGGCAGCGAAGCGTAGCGCGGCTCATTGAGGCGAAGATCGGTCGTTATAATCGCGGGCGTCTTGAGCGTAATCGTTTCAAGCCCACCATCCACTTCGCGGGTGACGGTGACGGTATCGCCTTCGACAGTGACGGCGCTGGCAAACGTGCCCTGCGGACGTCCGGTCAGCGCGGCGAGCATCTGACCGGTCTGGTTCGA
>JANOZQ010000375.1:0-2981 GCA_031429555.1 Sphingomonas sp.
TCTGTGCGGCGATGGGGATTGAGCCAGGGGCACAGGGAACAGGGACGCCGCCGCCCGCCGCGCGGTTCGGGGTGGCATTGAAGGATGACGAAACAGTGCAGGTCTAATCGGACCGCTGCACACTTTGCGAACTGGGGGACATCAAATGCGTATCGTGGCAATGATTTTAGGATTCGCAGTTTCAACAGTAGCGCATGCACAGGCAGCCGCGCCACCGACGGCCCCAGCTCCAACAGCATCGCCGCCAACATGGGGCACGCGCGATCCTTTGGCGTTGCCGGGTGATAATCTGCCACCGTCGCTGGCCGCTGTGATCACGCCGCCCCCGATCAATCCCAATGCAATAAGGCCGACACCCCCGGCGTCACCACCGCTTGCGCTGGCGCTCGAAGCGGCGCAGGCCGCGCTCGCGCAATGCAAGGCCGATGGCTATGCCGTCGGTGTTGCGGTCTCGAACAGCGTCGGCGGGCTGGTAGCCGGCATTCAGGCGGACGGCGCATTTCCCGGGCGGGTGTATAACGCCGTGCGAAAGAACCTCACCGCCATCGAATTCGGCACACCGAACTCGTCGGTCCGCGACAATCTGCGCGCGAAAGATTTTGCGACGCTTGCGCGGGTCAAACCGAATATGACGCTTCTGCCCGGTGCTGTGCCGCTGTTTACGGAGGGCAAGTTAATCGGGGCTATTGCGGTCAGCGGTGCCCCCGGTGGCGAGCGTGACGAAGTCTGTGCGGTTGTCGGCGCGGCGGTGTTCAGCGGGAAACGCTAAAGGGCGGCGCCGGGGTCGAGCACCACTAGCGCATCGAGGGCTACAGGTTTCTCGCCGTTCCCGAATGCGACCAACGGATTGACATCGACCTCGACGATTTCCGGGTGTTGCAGCAGCAAGTGCCCCACGGCCGTGATGGCTCGTGCAACGGCTACTTTGTCTATCGGTGCTGACCCGCGCGCACCTTCGATAAGGATTGCCCCCTTGAGCAATCCCAGTTCTTCCACCACCGCCGATTCGGTTGCGTCGGCTGGGAGCAGACGAACGTCGTTGAGGGCTTCGATCCAAACGCCGCCGAGGCCAAAAAGGACGACCGGGCCCCAGTCGGGGTCGCGGCGACCGCCGATCACCAACTCCAGCCCACGCGGCGCCATCGCTTCGACCAGATAACCTTCGATTTGGACGTCAGGGCGGGCGCTGGCAACGCGGGCGGACATCGTGGCCCAGGCGGCGCGGAGGGTTGCTTCGTCGCTCAAGCCCACAGCGACGCCGCCGACTTCGGTTTTGTGGAGGAGTTGGGGGGACTGGACCTTGAGGACGACCGGCCAGCCGATCCGCGCTGCCGCTGTGACCGCCTCGTCGGGGGTGGCGACGAGTACGCCTTCGGGGACGGTAAGACCCGCCGCGCGGAGCAGGGCTTTGCCCGCGTATTCGGTCATTGCGCCATGTCCGGGTAAGCGTTCGGCGATACCGACCGGCGTGGCGACCGAAGCCTCGGCGCGTGCCTTCATTGCGGCGAAGCGCGCCGAATACGCGAACATCCGCAGTGCGCGTTCGGGGGAGCGGTAGAAGGGGATGTTTTCGCGCTGCATTGTCGCGGCCAGGGTCGGGTCGACCGGCGCATCGCCCAATACGACATAGGCTTTGGGCTTGGGGCTCGCGGTCAGCGCGGGGAGGATCGTCTGCGCTTTGACCATGCCGATTTCGGGCGTGCCGGGCATCACCGCGACGAGGACACCGCTGCTCCCCGGGTCCGCCGCCATCGCCGCCGCCGCATCGGCATAGAGCGGCATGTCCTTCAAGCCCTGCGCCGTGATGTCGAGCGGGTTGCTCGCCTCGGCAAAGGTCGGGAGCCTAGCCTTGAGCGTTGCCAGCGTGTCCGTGCCGAGTTCGGGCAAGGTCAGGCCGAGGCTGTCGGCGAAATCGAGCGACAGGCCGCGCAGCGCACCCGAATCCGTAATCACCGTAGGCCCGGTCGCCTGCCCCACGGGGAAACGCGTGAAGAATTCCGCTGCGTCGAGCCATTCTTCGAGCGTATCGACAGCGATCACGGCTTCGCTGGCAACCAGTGCGCGCATGACGGCGTAATCACCCGACAGCGCGCCGGTGTGCGATTGCGCCGAGTCACGCGCGCGGCCGCTGCGACCGGGATGGAGCAGGATGACGGGCTTGCCGTTCTCCCGCGCCCGCCGTGCCAGCGCCAGAAAGTCGCGCGGGCGGCGGAGCTGTTCGGCGAACACGGCGATGGCATGTGTGTGCAAGTCGTCGACGATGTGCGCCATGAAATCCTCGACGCCGGTCACGGCTTCGTTGCCCGTCGCGATGGCGTAGGACACGTCGTAGTTGCGGACGCTCGCCGACAGGCGCGCGCTGCCCATCATCGCGCCACTCTGGGCCAGCACGGCGAGCGTGGGTCGGCTGCCGAGCTTGGCGGGGACATTGGGGCCGAAAGCGAGGCAATTGCCATCGACGAAGTTGGTCATGCCGAGCGTGTTGGGGCCAAGCACGGCAATGTCGGCCTCGCGCGCGATTGTCGTCATGCGGGCTTGCGCGGCAATGCCCTTCTCCCCGATTTCGGCGAAACCGGCGGCATAGACAACCGCACCGCCCAGTCCTTTGCGCGCGAATGCCTCGATGGCGGGAACGATGGCAGGAGCGGGAAGCGCGATGACCGCAGCGTCGATGCCGTCGGGCAGATCGTCGATGCTGGCAACGCAGGGTCGCCCGCCGACGGTGGCAGAGGTGCGGCTGACGAGGTGGATGTCACCGGAAAAGTCGAACGACGCGAGGTTGCGGAATGACCGCCCGCCCATCGACCCGGGATCGTCGCTGACCCCGACGATCGCGATGGATTTGGGGCGGAGCAGGCGGCCCACGGCTTCAAAGGAGACATTTGCCTCAGGCATCGCGGCGATAGCTCTGCAGACCGGGGCGGATCGACTTTTCGTCGAGGAATTGTGCCATGCCTTTGTTGCGGCCTTTTTCAGGATCC
>JANOZQ010000376.1:0-4360 GCA_031429555.1 Sphingomonas sp.
GAACGTCGATCCCGGCTGGCGCAGCGCTTGCGTCGCGCGGTTGAACGACTGGATGCGCGCATCGAAACCGCCCTGCATCGCCAGCACTTGGCCGGTATGCGGATTCTGCGCGACCATCCCGCCAGAGATTTCAGGGACGCTGCGAATGCCCCACGCATTGCCTTCGGGGGCAACCGCGATAACGTCGCCGGGGTTCAGTGCCGAAAATGCGGTGCTGCCCGTGCCGCGCTTGGGCGTTTGCGCGGCATAGGACGGCAGCGTGCCTGTCGTCCCGTCGACAAAGCCGATCTGCGCCGACCCCTCGCTCTTTTGGATAACAACCGCGGCGCGCCAGTCTTCGTAGCCTACGCCAATATTCGCCGCCGAGAACGCCTGTTGCCAGTTGTCGCTGATATTGACCTTGCCAATCGGTCCGCTCCACCCGCGACCGCGTTCGAAACGCAGCAGCCCTTCACGCAAAGCCGTCTGCATAAATCCCTGCAATCGCGGATCGAGCGACGTGCGCACCCAAAGCCCGCCCGAATAAACCGAATAGGGTCCGGCTTTATCGGTCTCGCCGAACTTGCCGATCAGCTGGCGGCGGACTTCTTCCATGAAGTAATCACCGGCACTTTCGTCTTTCGCCTGCGCCCGCGCCACCGTCACGAACGGTGTCGCAACCGCCGCATCATGATCAGCCCGCGTGATATAGCCGTTCGACAACATCTGCCCGATGGCCCAGTTGCGCCGCTCGAGCGCGCGACCCGCAAATTTTGCGCGGCCATAAGTTTCGGGCGCTTTGGGCAGGATGGCAAGAAACGCCATTTCGGCCAGATTAAGCTCACCCACGTCCTTGTCGAAATAGGCGCGCGATGCCGCCTGCACGCCGAATGAATTCCGTCCCAGCGCAATCTGGTTCAGGTACAGCTCGATAATCTGTTCTTTGGTCAGGACGGCTTCGATACGATAGGCCAGGATCGCTTCCTTGACCTTGCGCGAATAGCTGGCCTCGTTCCCGATCAGCAGGTTTTTGGCAACTTGCTGCGTGATCGTCGATGCACCGACTTTACGCGAGCTGGTAAAATTGGTGAAGATGGCGCGCAGGATTCCTGGATAATCGACCCCGCCATGTTCGAAAAAAGTTTTGTCTTCGGCCGCGCGATACGCATCGATCAGCTGTTTCGGAAATTCATTGAACGCCAGCTCGACGCGGCGTTCGCGGGCATAGCTGTGCACCGGCGTTCCGTCATAGGCGCGGACATTGGTTGGCAACGGCGGCTCATAGGCCAGCAACTGCCGCGCATCGGGCAGGTTGCGCGCAAATAAAAGCCAGATAATCAACCAGCCAAGCATAAAAAATCCGACAACAATCGCAGCAAATTTCGTCCAGCGATTTGCCCACACCCGCGCGATCCAGCCAAGGTCGCGCTTCAGGCTCAATTTCAGATTTTCGGCTTCGGGCGCGACCATGATCGTCGCTCTCTACCAGCTTTTGCACGGCGCGAAAGGCCTCGTGACAACGCGTCGCTCTCCATGATAATGCACAGGAATGACTGCGATAGACTTTCTCAATCAGCATCGCCCTCTGAAACTGCGGGTCGAGGATTTTCTGGCGCTGAACGATAGCGGCGCCTTCGAAGGCTATGGCAAGACCGAACTGCTGCAGGGGGAAATCGTTTACATGAACGCGCAGCACCGGCCGCATGGCCGGGTGAAGATGGATTTGGCCAAAGCGCTCGATCAGGCTCTTGCCGCAATTGGCTCGGACCTGACTGTCATGACCGAAGTCACCGTCAGCGCCCCACCACACAACGCGCCTGAACCCGATATCGTCGTGACGAGCGAACCCGACGGCGAAGGCCCCATCCCGCTTCATTCGGTACACCTCATCGTCGAAGTCGCTGACGCCACATTGCGAACCGACATGAGCTTGAAAGCAAATATTTATGCGTCCGCTGGTGTGCCCGAATATTGGGTCGCTGATGTCAACGCGCGGTCAATCGTTCAGATGTCTGCGCCAGTGGGCGATGCCTATAGCCACAGCGCCACCTACGCCTTTGGTCAAGCAATAGAATGCCAAAGCATCGAATATCTGATCGTCACGACCGAAGATCGTCGCGCCTGAGTCAACGCGATGCAAAGCGCCGTGCGAAATGGACGTCGACCGCGCGGCGGATACCGGTGGCAATTGCCGCCTTGCCCTCTGCGGACGTAATCCGTTCGACGTCAGCGGGATTGGTTAGATAGCCGACCTCAAGCAAAATCGCCGGCGTATCGGGCGCTTTCAACACAGCAAAGCCTGCCATACGGTGATAATCGCTACGAAACGGCATGGCTGATCCTTCGCGCTTGACCAGATCGGCAAAGCGCGCCGACGCATTCATCGTTTCGCGCTGTGCCAGATCGATCAGGATTGACGAGACATCAGCGCCCTCGCCGCGCAGGTTGACGCCGTTGATGATGTCCGACTTGTTCTCGCGCGCCGCCAGTTGCGCTGCCTTCCTGTCGGATGCGACTTCGGACAGCGTATAGATCGTTGCCCCGCTGGCCTCGGTCGCTGCCGCCGCATCGGCATGGACCGATATGAAAAGATCGGCCTTCAACCCGCGCGCAATTTCGGCGCGTTCCTGAAGGATCAGGAACCGGTCATCGTCACGCGTCAGCGCCACACGCACCCGCCCGCCTTTCAACAATTCGTCGCGGATGGCGCGCGCCACGCCCAGCGTCACATCCTTTTCGCGCGTCGCTGTCTGTGGGGAAATCGCGCCCGGATCATGGCCGCCGTGCCCGGCATCAATCACGACCAGAGGCCGGTCGGCGCGCCCGAATACGCGCGGCCGCGGTGGCCCCGCCTGTGGCGGATCGAGCGGGATCGTAAGGCTATATCGGCTGCGCGGCGGCTTGGCTGAATTGCGTTCCGCCACGCGATAAGCAGGCTCGCTGGTCGGCATGCCTTCGCGTGAAACGCTTTGCACGCCCGCAACGCCCAAGGTCGCGATATCGAGCACAAGCCGTGACGGACGCGGGTCGTCCGCCAACGCCGGGGACGCCGTTGAGAGTATCGCAGCAAGGGTCAGTGCCACCGGCATGACTGCTCCTTGCCGTCCCCGGGGGGTCCGGGTCCAGTGGTTTAGCATGGTGAACGGGTTTCCCGCTTGTTTACCTAATCTCGCCAGCGGGTATGCGGGGTTAACGGTTGTTTCATGGTGTAAACGCACGGTTAACGCGGCGTTAGGGCTGTTTCGCTAACCAAACGCAGGCACACTTGTGTGTTGCCGCATCGTAACACTGGTGCTAGCACATATATTCATCGCCGGAGGGAACCCGTCCGGCGCATGAATATCCGGCTGCGCAGTTCTGCGGCAGTCGATCAGGTTGACGCTCGAATGATTCATGGCTTTCCGATTTCCGCTTCTCTGCCCCGACACGGGGCCGGCGCGTTTCGGACTGCGTTTTTTCCGGCACCTTTGCCCGGACATGATCGTCGCGCAGACACGAACTTTACATCAACCCCGATGAGGCCGGCGCGCGGGTTCGCTGCCATTTCCTCGTCCCCACCAGCGGCGCCACGCCTATTGAAGCGGCGCGCCCGGAGAAATACTAATGACAATGCGTATGCTCATCGATGCGCGCCACCGGGAAGAAACCCGTGTCGCGGTCGTCAAGGGTAACCGGATCGAAGAATTCGACTTTGAATCCGCCGAACACCAACAGCTCAAGGGCAATATCTATCTTGCCAAGGTAACCCGCGTCGAACCGTCGCTCCAGGCGGCGTTCATCGATTACGGCGGCGGTCGCCACGGCTTCCTTGCGTTCAGCGAAATCCACCCCGACTATTACCAGATTCCCAAGGAAGACCGCGAAGCGCTCCTCCGCGAAGAAGCCGAACATGCCGCCGAGGAAGAGCGCCTGCGCGCCGCCGAGGATCATTTCGACGACGATGATGGCCATCATGACGATGACAGCCATGATGACCGCCCCGAAGAATCCGAGCTAGACGATGGCGACGAAGCGCCACCCCCGCCGCCGACGACGGCTTCGGGCAATGGGATCGACGAAGGCGCCGCTGAGAACCTGCGCGAAAAGCGGATGAACCTGCGCCGCCGCTACAAGATTCAGGACGTCATTCGCCGTCGTCAGGTTCTGCTGGTGCAGGTCGTCAAGGAAGAACGCGGCAACAAGGGCGCGGCGATGACGACTTATCTGTCGCTTGCCGGTCGCTATTGCGTGCTCATGCCCAACACGTCGCATGGCGGCGGGATTAGCCGCAAGATTTCGAACGGTGCGGACCGCAAACGGTTGAAGGTCATCATGGCCGAGTTGAACCTGCCCAAGACAATGGGCTGCATCGTCCGCACGGCGGGCCTTCAGCGCACCAAAG